>JACPJR010000030.1 GCA_016187565.1 Candidatus Woesearchaeota archaeon | reverse complement strand
GTTGCACCAGGAGAACTCGCTCTTTTCAGTGTTGGTGTGATGAATGTGCTGAGCAGTATGGATATGTTTGAATTGAACCTCGAGTTTAAAGAAGCTTACACCGAAAATAGGACGCCGATCACTATAGCTCCAGAGCAAGCCATGAGCTGGATAAGTTCTGTGGAGCTCAATCAAGATGTAAAGATTAAGCAAATCGAGAAGCATGTATTTCTCATCGGTGTGCAACCACCAGTAACAGCACAGAAAGGAAGCTATGTGTATAATGTCGAAATATGGTATGATAAAACCATGGATGGTGTTGTAACCGATCCTGATTTGGAAGTGGGATTTCATAAAGATGATCATTATCCTAGATCACCTAAAAAGATCACCGTGGAGGTGAAATAAATGGACATGCAACATCTGTACCAAAATATGATGAGTTCAGGACCATTGAGAACTATTTCTCGAGCACTACCTTTTCTGACACTCTCTCCTAGCTTTAATGCCCAACCAGCTCAGGCACTTGAAATTAGTACGCAACCAGGATTTCCTATCAGTATTGGCCAACCTATATCCTCGCCAACCTTGTACCAACAACCGAATGGAGAATCCATCGTTGCATTTGGTTCCTGGGATGGTGGTATGTACGTAGTTAATTCCCGAGGAGAGTTCGTTACTGAACCGAAATATGCACTAGATAGGGTTGGAACATCTCCTGCTATAGGGAATATTGATCGTGCTGGTGAGGTAGAGGTAACCGCAGGTTCTAATGACAGTAAAGTCTATGCCTTTTCATTGGATGGTGCAAATATGCCTGGTACACCGTATGATACCAGAGATTGGGTTATTGGATCACCTTCACTTCGAGACTTGGATGGAAACGGTAAGCTAGAAAATATCTTCGACTCTTTTGATGGTAAAGTCTATATTAAAAAACACGATGGTACAGATCTTCCGGGCTGGCCAGTAAATACTGGCGAAAACAATGTCTTAGAATCAACTCCTGCGACTGCTGATATCGATAACGACGGTCAAATGGAGATTGTTCTTGGATCAAATCCAAGTAAAACCATTTATGCATTTAATCATGATGGAACCTCTCTTTGGCAGAGGATAACCGGAAGCGCAGTAGGATCATCATCTGCTATCGGTGATATAGATAACAATGGAAGTTTAGAAGTGGTTATTGGCTCCGATGATAATTCGCTCTATGTCCTTGATGGAAAAACCGGTGAGAATTATAGTCCAGCATGGCCAAAACCATTGGGAAGTGGAATATGGCCCTCACCTGCGGCATTGGCAGATTTTAGTAAGGATGGGACTTTAGAAATGGTAGTTGCTTCCTATGATAATGGGCAACTCCATATTCTCAAGTTGGATGGATCTTACTTAAATCCCGCTTGGCCAAAAAGTCTTGGTTCAGAAATTTCCAGTTCACCTGTTGTTGCTGATATGAATAATGATGGGAGATTAGATATTGCTATTGGTACAATGGATGGTAGGGTTCATGTGTTTACTGAAGATGGTTCGTATCTTTCGCCAGAGTTCCCTATTCCCACAGGGAGAGAGATTGGATCTTCACCAGCAGTTGGAGATATTGATAATGATGGTCAGACTGAACTTTTGGTAGGTTCAGCAGATGGCAACTTGTATTGTTGGGATTTAGGATCAAACACCTGGAATCCTGATTCGACAATGCAGCCATGGCCAATGTTTATGCATGATCGGCATCACACCGGTGAGTATGGGTATGTGCCTAGCGATGATCCTATGGTAAATGTTCAAGGTAAGAGTCCACTGTTGGAGCAAAGACTATACCTTAGCCAGAATCATCCCAATCCCTTCAACCCGGAAGAATTCTTCAAATACTTCAAGAAGGTGTTCTTTCACCTGGAAAGCATGCTGTCACCTGGAATGCACAAGGAGTTCCTTCAGGAGTGTATGTCTATAGCTTACAAACGCCAGAAGGTACAGCAACGAGGAAGATGATGATAACGAAATAGTCTTACGTTAAACCTTATTTTAATTTCTTTTATTCTCTTGCTGCTTTACTTTTCACAGTTGTCTTGTCCATACTGATAACAGGACTATAGACATGTTAATACGTACTAACAATTTGAATAACATTTATATAACACCTATTGGTGTAGCTTCTTATTTTGCGTAGCAAGGTGAGAAAAATGAGGCTAAGAAAAAGAGGTATCTTTTCATGGTCATATCTGATGATTGGTGTTTTAGTGCTTGTTGTTGTTATTCTGAGTAGTCTATTGGTGAAGAATATTTCTCGTGCTGACCAACGAGTCGATGGGGCAGCAAAACAAATTGATCCTCAATCCTGTACTGAGGATTGTGATATACAGTTAACGAACCATTTTGAGAGTGGTGATTTAGGATCTCCAGAGGTTGCGTATTCCAACACAAAGGGATATGGGGTCATCTTTATTGATCTTGATGTTCCTGAAGGTCAGTGTGCAGTAAAGTTTAGAACCTCAGAAGGGCAGGTAGATATTACCATCAATACTGTAACGTTTTCCAATATCACCACAAAATATCTGTGGAATTATCAACCTTTTGATTGCCAGCTGCTGAATGGAAATTATGATAAGGTTAGGATAGTCTCACATTCTGAAACCATGAGCACCTATTACGAGCTTGGGAACAGTGACGCCCATGTTGATCAGTATACCCAAGACGGTGAGAACTGGCTGGAAACCTCGAGTAATGACATGGCCATTGATATTGTACAGGACAGAAAAGCGGTAGGGGAGTAATTGTTTCTTATGTCTGGTGTGAATGTATAATAGAGGACAATAGTTTTTAATATAGCAGTAGATTCGAAAGTAAAATAAACGGTTTCTAGAAGATATATTTTGCGTTGTTGGGAAGAATTCCCCTTACACTACCACTGACTTTGTCCAAGTTCTGCTTGATGCTGTGGAGCACATCGACTTTACGAACAACACCTGTGTTCGTGTAGGTG
>JACPJR010000029.1 GCA_016187565.1 Candidatus Woesearchaeota archaeon | reverse complement strand
GAAGGTTGAGCATCAATAAGATACACCGTACCATTCGCTAGGCCAACAACTATTTCTTTTTCTGCATCGTCATCAGTATTGGCAACAATAGGCGGACCATTGGCTGCATCACCAACAAATAATTCTCCGATCTTGTTCTCTCGTAGTATCTTTCCTTCTTTGTCGGTCTCAATCACAAATAACCATCCCTCAGGATGCTCAGGCGTGCCATACACACTAAAGAAAACCGTCTCAAGGTCATCATCACCGTCTATATCTGAAACTACAGAACGAGAAAACAGATCTTCAGTCCCGCCAACACGGAACAGAAAATCCAACTGCTCAACATCTTTCGAGTTTTGCATATCACCCTTCAATAACGTAAAACCAGTTCGCCTGTTGTCGTGCTGGTAGGTGGGCCAGTCAAGCTGGAATGCTGCAAGAATATCTAAACGTGGGAACCAAAGACCACTAGGCGGTCCATTATCCCTACTGTTGCTGGTATCATGGATAATCTTTCCAGATTCTTTCAATCGCTCTCTTATTTCTAAAGGTGATAACGTCCCTCTCGCTGCTTCTTGCAATAATAATATGGCGGCGGCTACATGAGGCGATGCCATAGAAGTACCACATTTTGACTCTCTGAAAAGACTATTCAAACCAGTGCTTTTAATATCACAACCGGGCGCCAAGAGATCAAGGATTTCATGCCGATTAGTATAACAAGAAACATTGTCTGGTTGGATAAATGAATCATGACAATTAGCCCCCTCCCAATCACCAATCAATGGTTTCCTTAAAAAAGTATCATCATACGTTGATCCAACTGAGATTGCTCCCGAACTGCATGCAGGAAACGTAATTCCATTAAGAGATCCATTATTACCTGATGAAGCTACAACGGGGATTCCAAGGTTATATGCTTGTCCTATCAAGAAACCGAGGTATTCATTATCACAATACTGAGATGACCCAAATATACCTACACCATTACTTAAAGTGATTACCTCCTTAGTAGGTGTGGTAATTTTATTCATACACCAACTTACAGCATCCTGAAGATCAGGGAATGTGCAAGTCATATCTTTGTTACATGCTTTAGCTACCAAAAGAGTAGCCTCAGGAGCTATTCCCTTTGTAAACCATCCATCAGCTGCTACTATTCCTGAAATATGTGTTCCATGCCCGTGATCATCTTGAGCAGCCCCTGGACCAAATTGACTAGGTAAACTATTTGGACAGCATCCTTTAATACCATCACCTAAACAAAAACAGGCTTCATCAACTATTTTTCCAGAGAAATGAGAATTATCTACATCAATACCAGTATCAATAATACAAGCAGTGGCACCTCTACCTTTATAGGCTAAGTTATCATTGATATAAGTTGACTTTATTACCTGTCTACTTTCTGCTAAGTGAAGATTTGTTGATCGTATTACATCTACCCTAGAAACACGACCGTCTGCACTTAAAATATTAGCGACGATAGACCGTGGAGAATATCTTTTTTGAATCATATTGAAACCATTATCCATAGATTGTAAGTCCACGATGACCTCATTCTGACTAATATTCTCATTTAAGAGAATCTCCACAAGAACAGAACCAGACTTACTGGTTGCATTAAATACATTATTATGTATCTGTGGTTTAGCGTAGCCTATTTGAACAAATAAAATAAAAAGGATTAATAAAAAGAATACTCTCAAATAAATCGCTTGATATAATTTCATTTGTTCTTTCTCCGATTTATTTCCTTAATGAAAAGCCAAATTACCATAAATATTAGCGACGATAGACCGTGGAGAATATCTTTTTTGAATCATATTGAAACCATTATCCATAGATTGTAAGTCCACGATGACCTCATTCTGACTAATATTCTCATTTAAGAGAATCTCCACAAGAACAGAACCAGACTTGTTGAGTTCTTTCAGTATCGCTTCATTAGTAAGCTCAAATAATTTTGGCATTCCAATTCCCAAAAGATCGTCACGTTTTTTTAATTCTTCAAATCCAACCCTACTAACAATAGCTTGGGCTGCAGTCCTTGAATAAGTAATATAGATTATCTTAAAATGTTCAGACGACAAGTTCAAACTTGCAACAAAATCCTCAGGTGTTATGTTCTTAACAAAGACTATATTAACTTTAATTCGGTCAGTTTGATTAAGCGCCTCTTCCACATCCGGCTCTACAAGTGGAACAGCAGTTACACGATTAATATTCAGTATGGTCAATAGCAATAAGTATATAACAAGCGTTGTAAAATAACATGTAGATTTCATCTCCTCTCACCTCTCTTTACTTCCACCTGAACAATATCATAGGCCTCAAACGGCATGTTACAGAACCGTCGGTGATCACAGAAATTGAAAGTAATGGATGCAATCTGTAGAGAAACATTATCATTCATGGTAAAGAAAGAAGGCTTGCTGGCATTGCTGTATTTTGGATCGTACAATCTCTTGGTGGGCACGCCGTTAATGCGGAAGAAACAAGCCTTGGTGTTACGATCACAGTACAACAAATCAATGACGTATTTTTGATTATTGATAATATAACCGCGCTTGGTATCCAGGCGTGCACCAATCTTCATGCTCGTTTTATCATACAAATCAAACTTTTTGTACGTCACATTCGTGAAGTTCTGACGCACGGTGAAGTACTCCTGGATAGAGGGGGTATGAATGGTTTGGTTGTGAACAGTTGTTGCAAAAGGAAGTTGAGAAGAACCTGGAGAAAACTGCGTTAAAATTGATGGAGCATCCAGAGCTGTCGTGAACAACAGACTACCAAGCAATACGCTTGCCACAATCAATAATAATATGCTTTCTTTCATAGTACAAACCCCCAAAGAGAACAAAAACACAATCTTCTTAATATGCTTTACTGTTCCATGAATGGAAACTTTCCGAATGCAGAGAGGTTTACATCAATTCGCGAGTGTTATTCGGCCGTTAACATCTTTGGGCACAAAAAGCCTTCCCGCTTGAGATCTTCGATAATAAAATAAGACCGTTTATCAATTATCGAGAACTGTTGCTCGACATGTTCGATAAACTCTTCAAGATCTTTCACCTGCTGAAAGATACCTTCAACCATAAAGTCATACCCATTGTTGATGCGATAGACTGCATTAACCGAAGGATGACTCAACAGAAAGATTTTGAGTAGTTCCTTATCTTCACGGCTAACTCGAAGATGGACATGTGCACGAGCATGATAGCCAAGTTTGTTGAAATCAAGTAAAGACGTGTACCGGAGAATGATCGTTTGTTCGTTCGACCGAATCCGATCAAACAAGGTTGAAACCGGAATTCTTGTTCTCCGGCTCATTTTGGTCAGCGGCATTCGTGCATTTTCTCTTAGTTGCGAAATAATCTCAACATCCTTTTGATCCATGCTATCACCCCACAAAATATTTCTTTCTATCGTAAATATTTTCTTTGTTGATATATATTCTCGGTTTAATTCCGATAAACCTTTTGGTTGATCATGCCAACAGCGTAAGGTTTATAAGAAAACAAGGTATTTCTTTCCTGAGGAGTATGTGTATACCATGCTATCCTCATTAGGGCATAACGACAAATCAACCAAGGATCTGATCATCGAGATCTTGAGTAAAGAATGGCCACTTACTTCTAAAAAGATCCATAATAAGATACGAAAAGAGTATGGAAAATCAGTGACGTATCAGGCTGTGTTTAAAGTTATCGATAGACTTACCAAAGAAGGAATCGTTAATAAGGAAAACCAACAGTATGCTTTAAACCTGGCTTGGCTTCACGAGTTAAATGAACGGATGACACAAATTGAAGAGACCTATCTTCAGAAGCAAGAACTTCCGCGTATCGAGGTTGGTTGTGGAAGTTCAGTAGAAAAGGATGCACGTGAAGCTGGTAAAGAAGCTGTGTTGAAAGCAATGCGATCTATTATTTTTTATAGAGAACAAATACAACTTGTTCTTGTCTTTGCTTCGGTAAAATATGAAGAACACTTTGCTGAAATGCTCGAGGGAATAAAAGAGGTAACGAAAACGACAAAGATTGTAGGGGGAACAACGGTTGGTGAGATCTGTGATCAAAGGCTTCATGGTAGTGTCAGTGTCAGTGTGATTGCTGCACCACCAGAACAGTTCAGCGCCGAGATTTTCGTTATTCACCGGCAAGATCTGTTTTCACAAAAAACTGAGCAGATGCTTGAAACAATTACCGAAAATAAACCATCATTTGGAATGATCTTAACCCCTGGTCCAGGCACATCAAATAATATGGAGAATATTGCGCCATCATTTATAGACCATATGCGAGAAAAACTCCCTTTTTTTCTGCTCGGCGGTGTTTGTGGTAGCGATTGGCAATTTCGACAGACATATCAGTTTGTTGGCGTAAATGTGTACAGTAATTGCATAGTTATGATTGTAGTTACAACAAAATTAAAATATTCTCTAGCGACAAAAACAGGATATATGCCCCTAAAAAAAGATAATGTGTATACGCTCAAAGTGGAGGAGGGTACAATAATTAGTGCCGCAAAAAATGATAAAAAGCAAATCTCTCCTATCAAAGGATTCTCTAAAGAGATGAAAATCTCTGAGCAAGAATTTCGAAAAAATGTTCCTCTTTTCATTAAGGAAATGATTAGTGAAAATAGATTAAAGCCATTAGGGGATGTTACTAACCCAACCCAATTAGGATGGATTGTTGATATTACTAAAAATGGTGGACTACGATGTAACCTCGATTTTAAGGATGGTACTCGTGTCCAGATTATGGACACAACTGTCCATCAATTGATTGAAAGTGCTCATGAAGTTATTCATAAGGCCTTAATGCAAACAGAGATACAAAAACCCGTACTTGTCTTACTTTTTCCCTGCGCTATATTTGAAGCTATTCTTTCAAAGAATAAGGAAGATGAAGTAAGAAAAGTCAAAGCCATGAATCATCTCCAGAAAACTCCTGTCTTTGGTATGTATACGAAAGGAGAGATTGGAAGATATGATGGAAAGCTTTCTTTTTGTAATGGTTCAGTCGTTTGTCTTATCTTAGGGGAGTAACCTATAGTCTCCATGATAGAAATCTATTTATAGTGTTTTCATATGAGAAATCGAGAATATCCAAAGGGTATTCTGAAAAAGAAGGTATAAAACGCAAAAAAAGGTGAGTCTATGGCTATTTTAAAAATATTGGGCGTCAAAGATGGCGTCTATAAACTACAGGCAGATGGTAAAGGGGTTTTTGAGTTAAACACCAAAACCAATAGAGTAGCCCCTGCTTTCAGTGGTGGTGAGGAGTTTTAATAGAGGATCTTCAGAGCTTAAATCTCTAAGGGTCTTGTTGTCATTTGAGAGTAACATTTAAATAGACTTCTTCGTTAGTTTTATTTATGTTTCCCTCGCTTGATGAAGTAACACGAAATATTTGGGCAGGACTTGAACAAGATCCAGAAATAAGTGTTCTTTTTACCAATCGCGAGCCGTTCCAATGGGGCTTTCGCGAGAGTTTATACCGATTTATACGAGCGGGTGCTCTTCAAGGAGCAAATCAAACAGCAGGCCGAAAGTTTTCTCAACAAGAACGTGAGGCTATCCACGACCTTGTTGCCCATGCCTATCTTCTAGAGCGGCGAGAAAGACATTTCAGGGGAAGAGATGACCAATCTTCAAACAGGTATCCTGTTACAGGTATACCCTTTCTCGAGAGAGTATTAGAGCGTATAGCCGACGAGGTATCTTCATCACTAGGATTACAAGCGTATAGAGAATATACCGTTCATCGCTTCCTAGAAAGGAGCAAAGACCTTGGTGATATACTTGATGACGCAACAAGGACGCTTGCTTCACACCTTAATATGGGGGTATCCGATAGCTCTTTAGCAGAGGGAACCTTGCAACACCCCGCATCATACTTTATTAGGGCACATCGTGAAATAATGCGTTTTGTGTCAGAAAGGATGGGCCTTAATCTTTACTTTAGAGCATTATCCAATAGCCCTGACGAACCAGTGGAAGAAGGGAATATCGATACCAATGGGCGATTTCTTGTCCCCTTAGCGTCATATTTAGAATGTGTTCCTCCAGAAGTCACCAGCGATGCAAATCTTCTCCAGTTATGGAAACAAGATCTTGCAGCTCAGGCGAGAATATTTCGTCAAAATAAAGCCATAGATTTCTATAGTCATGGCGATCGGTCTAATGTGTCTTACACTGCACCGATTATTACCGGAGATCTATTTGTTGTATTTCCCTCTTTACGCGATGTTGCAGCACAATTGGACAGAGTTGTTGCTGATCGCGAGGAACGAATGCAGGCCATGTTGGATGCTTATACTATTTATTTAATAGATAAGCAGCAAGGAAAGACTGGCAAGAATTTTGCAGGATATGTTACCCGGGTTACTGTTCCGATTACCGATCCCCAAGGACGTAATCTCGCAATGGCAGAGTTTACTGGTTTCCCTGATCATCCTGATAGAGAAATTGACCGAGAGTTTATGGTATTTTTTGATAGTCTTCGCGAAGAAGAGATACTACGACGAAGAAAATTACGAGAAGAAGCACTTGACATTCTCACTCACGAACAAATAGTAGCATTGCTTAGAGATTACCAAGGAACAAGGAACCCAAGAGAAATCCGTGAGTATGGTCTTCAAAAAGTATATGGAGTCCTTACGCCTGAACAAATTGGGTCAATTCTGCACCATCAAGATACAATTGCTGCAGCACGTACGACTTACGAGGATAGAGTACGATGGCAACGTTCACCCTACCGAACCAGCGAAGGAGGGCTTTTTCTTCCAGATGCAGCAGGAGATTATGCAATGGCTTATTTTTGTGAAACACCACACGCAGAGTTTATTGATCAAGTATCAGTTATCATGAGTTTGATGGATAATGTTGCTGGAGTATATCATAATACTAAAGTGTTGAGAGATCATCTAGAAACACAGAGAGCTTTGGAAGCAGCGCGAGTAGATTTAGTAACAGCAGAGGCTGAGGCAGCGAAACTATTAATCGCTGCAGGTGTTGCTCATACGGCTAAGACTCCTCTGACAACTTTGGTTGCGAATTCTTCTATGTTACCTCAGAATCTCCGAGTATTACTAGACTCAGACCAACGAGCAAGGGAAATAGGACTAACCGATGATGATTTTGAACGGTACCGTTGTTATCGTAATAGAAGCATCGATTACGCATTGGGTGAACAAGTTAGATCTCTTGATGAAGTCAGACAAGTAGCTAGTGAATTAAGAGAAGTTATGGCGGGTTGTCATAGTGGAGCAGCAAGATCAAGTTCCGACAAGTACGCCAAAATGGGATTTACATCAATAGAACTAACTGAATACCTTGCTCATTTTCGAAGATACAACTTAAACACCTTATTAGAAATAATGTATACTATTTTTGATACCTTTTCTATGGCAACTGATAACAGAAGAAGTTCTGTCAAACTCAATCAGATTATGGAATCCCTAGCAACTTATTCCTTTAGAGGAACTAACCCGGAACAGGGTGTAAGGCTTGATGATTGTGTCAATCATGCTCTCGTTCTTACTAGGCATTTAAAGGTAGAGAACGTTGATTTAAGACTTGACTTGAAGAAAACACCACCAATGACATGCTACCCTGGAGAATTACAAGAAGCTATTGTCAATCTAATTGTTAACTCAGTACAAGCCTTAGAAGAAAAAGGACCACTTGGAAAAGAGAGTTATATTCATCTTGAAAGCTACGAGAGAGATGGTTATAATTGCTTTAGAATTACAAATAATGGGCCGTCGATACCTGAAGAAAACAGAGGCAACGTTTTCGAGCCATTTTTTACAACAAAGCCAAGAGGGAGAGGTAGTGGATTAGGTTTATACATTTGTAGAGACATAGTTGAACGCCGTCACCATGGCAAAATGGCCGTCTATTCAGACAATAAGGAAACATCTTTTGAAATGAGATTGCCACGAGATTTACGATAAGATTTATATACTTTAAGCTACTATTTAGTAGATAAAATATTATCTGACTAACCAGAGGAGAAAAAAATTATGGAAAAACCATTTATCCTTCTAGCTGATGATGACCCAACGACGGTTAGTGCTATACGAAGGCGCCTTGAGAGCGATGGTTTTTCCGATATTTTTAATTTGGAAGATTTTCAAGGCGGAAACAGTATTTTAGCATACCTAGCCATGCTTGCCCAGAGAAAAGAAATGCCTGCAGTTCTTGTTTTAGACCAAATTATGCCAGACAAAACAGGAGTTCAAGTGATGCAGGAAGTATATGCTATGGTAGAGGCTGGCGCATTCGCCCGTCCTAAAACTATTCTCTTAACAGGACAAGCATCTCAGCCTGACCTTGAACAAGCTATCCAACTTGGGGTAAACGATTTTATCAAAAAGGGTCATGAAGCCGATTTGGTTCCGAAGGTAAGAAAAGCAGCAAAACAATATATCCATGACAATTGGTTAGACCTTGCCTTTGTGTTTAGTATCGTCAATTCAGACCCTCACAAAATGGAAGCTTTTTTTGAAGGAAGGTACCATGTCTGGCAACAGGAAGGATGGATTGATCAGAACAAAACCTGGCTTGATATAGATGGATATGATTTCCATTCTCGGGTATTAGCTGCATTTGAAACAAGAATTGGAGAAAGTAATTATGCAGGTGGCCTGAGAACAACTAACCCTATCCAAACTATACCCGAGGAACAAAGAAGGATTATTGAAATAATTATGAAAAAAAGGGGGTATGCTCTTTCTGATGCAAATGGTAGAGTTGCGAAAGAAGAAGTCCGTTTAGATGTAAAAAGGACATATGATATTGATACACTTGTTAACATGCAATTAACTTTACTACTGGAAGAACTTGGCGTTCCTTTTGCCGATCTTTTGAAGGGTCAAATTGGCCCAAAAGCTGAAATCACCGATGGTAAGGTAGCCGTTTACAATACTACAACGCGTGAAAGGCCCTGTCAATTACCCATTGAACGAGTGCATGATAAAGAAGGAGAATTAACTGCTTATCGGGCTGCTTTATTAGTAGGAGATCCCTCTCGAACTTTTGAAGAAATTGGTAGATTAGGTGTACTTGCTCGATATCGTGGTGGCTACCATGGAAATAATGTCAACGAACGATTACATCAAGAGGCATTAGCTTACTTACTTGTACGAGGAGTAAGTGATGCCTTGATTTGTTGTGATCCAAGACATTGGAAACACTTCTATAGACGTTTAGGTTTTCAACCAGTGCCTGGAGCAAAACAGGAAGAATATTACAAGATAAATGCACCATCAATGGCTTATCGACTTGATTTAGGAGAATTAAGAACGGGAGGAGAGTCTGTAGATCCTCAAAAAAGAGAAAATATTTTAGTTTATGAAACAAAATTAAAACAGCAGAAAGAAAGGGATGGAGATCAACAGATCTCATGCATGTGTCCTCACCTTCAAGATTGCCTGAAAAGCGGGTACCTTTCTCCAGTATCTCAACCATTAGATTACCACTGTCCATTACGAGCTCAACGATTTTTAGAAAACAAAACTGAATAAAGGAGCATGTATACTCTTGGATTTTTTTGGGGGTAGATTCAATGGCTTTAATTGATGCCTTAAGCGAGATAAGCTCTTTTCTTGGCCAAGATTCTGTAGTTACAGAAGCAAGAGTTTTGGAAAGACAAACTTCTAACACCCTTGGTTTAGAGAGAAGAGTTGAGGCAGTAGTAAAGCCAAGAACAACTGCTGACGTCCAAAATATAGTGAGAATTGCAAATAGGTATAGGGTAACATTATATCCATTCAGTCGTGGAAGAAATATAGGATATGGAGAGAAAGCACCACCACGGAATGTTGCATTTTTAGTTGATTTAAGTGGATTGAATGCAATCAGATCATATGATCATACACTAGGGACTGTTGTTATTGAACCGGGTGTGACACAGGGAGATCTATCAGCTTATTTATCAAATCAGGGAGATAAATGGATTACTGATGTTACGGGAGCTGGAACAAAATCAAGTATCGTTGGTAACACCTTAGAAGGAGGATTTGGGCATACCCCCTTAGGAAATAGAAGAAAAAACGTAGCTGGATTGGAGGTAGTTCTTGGTACTGGGGATCTATTTTACCCTGGGAAATTCCCAGGTATCGGACCAGATCTGAATGGAATTTTCGTTCAAAGTAATTTTGGGATAGTAACCGCTGCCTCTTTGAGGTTGTATCGAAGACCTGAATGTTACAATTCATTTAGATTAACCGTTCCTAAAGAAGAAGATTTAGTTGAACTCGTAGAGACATTGAGAGACTTAAGACAACGAAGTATTACTAATAGTCTTGTGCATATAGCAGATCCAATGAGGATGGTAGTTACAACAGGAAGAGTCCCTCCAGGATATGAGACAAGAAGACTAGGACCTTACGAAGCATCTGAAATGTTATCTGCTCAATTTAATGAAAGACTCTACTGGACTGCTGTCGGTGGCCTCTACGGAACATCAGAAGAAGTAAGCATCAAAAGAAGAATACTTGCCGAATCAATAAGAAGAATTGGAGGACATGCAATGTTTTTTAGTGATGAGAGAATTGATTTCATGGAAAGAGTTGGGTCTATTTTTGCAAGGCTTCATGCAAGTAGCATACTTGAACACATGGCCTGCAGATCACCAATACTAGAAGATTATTTAAGGAGTCTTGTAGGTTACTTAAGAACTGCTGAAGGATTACAAAGAACGATGAGAACTTACAGAAGTATTCATAACCTCATGAATGGTGTTCCATCTGACATGCCAGAAGAAAATATTCTTTGGAGAAACGGCAATCATGAAGACAATGGCCTCATCTGGATATCCCCAACATTTCCATCTTTGGGAGAAACTGCAAAAAAAGTGTATGATCTTGGGCAGAAAATTTTTCGAAGATACGATTTTGAAATGCCGTTAACCATAACCTTAGTTGAACCAGATCAATGTGTTGGCATTATTAGTTTGCATTTCAATAAAAATGACCCAGAAGAGAGAGAAAGAGCTTATCAATTATATCATGAAGTACTTGATACTTTTTCTAGAAACGGTATTTTCACGTATCGATCAAGCATTTTAGAAATGGATCCATCTAATTTTCAAAACCCAGAGCGATGGGATACTTTTGAAAGAATTAAAGTCGCACTAGACCCTAACAGAGTCATATCACCCGGAAGGTATGGTATCTAAATCAGCCTAAATTTAGGTATGGTTCAATCTTTGCACCTAGTTCCTTAAAACTAGACAAATTCTCCGGGGTTTGCTCTTTTACGAGTGGATCATTTTTGTCCCAATGTTTAACAGGCTTTGTTACAAACTCACAAAAAGGTTTACCCGAGCCAACACATTTCGTTTCTATAGTTAACGTTGGTTCCTTAATAAGTTCTTCAACAAAAGTTGAAACAATTCCTCTTACAAAATAGTCAACACCTGATTTTCTGTTTCCAAAAAATCGTTTATATTCTTCAGCAATATTGGATTTAACCTTAGCAACAAAATATTTTTTGTTGAAATCAACCATAGTCCACTCAAAAGAGCCTAAACCAATAACATCCCCTTGACCAGTATTAAAAAGTAAAAGCTCTTTTTTATCGTGTAGCGTTTCTGCATATCCAAAATTTTTACTGATAATTTCAAAGGCTTGTTTACCTTGAAATCTGCCAGAGTGGTAAAATAAGCTCATGGTTTTTTTCTCTCCTAATTCTTTTTCCATAAGCCTAACTAAATAAACTGAAACGTAGAGTGGGCTTAAAGTGCCAGGTACACCCCAAAGAAACAATTTTCCATCTCGATGCTGAAATGCTTTAAACCCTAATACCTTCTGAAGTATTTTTGGGGGTGCTTTGAAAGCCATCTTATTCACCTCATGTGATTTTATGAACTACTAATCCATGTTTACTAACCTCTAAAGGGTGAATATCCTCATCGTTCTTTGTTTGTCTCATTTTTCTGACAAGAAGACTTCGTGAATATTCTCCACCCATACTTTCAAAAGTAACAAGAACAACTCCATCACAAAGAAATTCTGAAATGGTATCGCGGGAAAGATACGCACTCTCTTTCGAAGTTTCTGAGATAAGAACTGTTGTTGTATTAGGTAACTTTCTCAAATCATCAATAAAACCATAAATAAATCTTTTGACGACAAGATCACCGATAACTGGTGGAGAAAAAAAAGTAGAATTTTCTACTACCTCCGCTATTGCTAAATCACTAGTTACTGAATAGATCGGTGCATTAATAGATAACGTTGACAGAGAGTCAATAACCATTCTTTCTATCTTCTCTTTTTCGCAAAGTCTAATAACCTCTTGCGCAGTATCTTTCTTGATATCTCGTGCAGGAATGCTTAAAATCTTCAACAATCCTTTTTTCTCTAATGTTTTCAAATCCCACCCGAACTGCTTTGCTTGATTTTGAATATCTATAACGGGCTGTTCAAAACTTACGTACAACCCTTTTTCTTTGTACAATTGTGCTCCGTTGTAAAGGAACTGTAACCCAAAGATGGTTTTACCTGTTCCCGGTGAACCGGTATACAAAATTGAATTTCCTTTGGGAAAACCTCCTTGAATAAGTTCATCAAAACCTTTTATACCTGTTTTAACGCGTGTCATCTTTTCACCTCATCTTAACATCATCATTTTATTTCAAATACACAGTATAAGTTTCCCATTGACTTACACTTTTTTTCAATACAATTTACCTCTCGCTTTAGAAGGTAAGAAAAAAAACCAGCTAAAAGGCCTGCCGTGATGGTACAGACTGTCTTATCACTCTGTTTTTTTATGTTTGCCAATGTTGATTGTACTACACGAACAGTTGCTTTTTCTTTCTTTAAAAGTTCAATTTCTAGGATACCTAAGCCATAGGTATCAAAAACCATTTTGATATGGCCAAGGAGATCTCCATGTCCAGAATCAAGAATTTTGGTATAATATTTGGCGTCTTCAAGCCCTATCTTTTTCGCAAGATCATATACCAATCCTTCATCAATGCTTTGTAACCCCCTCAAAAATTCAGAAGACAACATGACCTGCTCTTTGCCGAGCAGATTGATCTTTCCGTTAACCATGGAAAACTGCCGCACAAAAAGCAGTTTTTTTAAAAATCCTGATAGCATAGTACCGGTCTCTTTTTCTCTTCTACCACTCTGAGTAGTGAATCTTTATAAATATTTCTTAAGAATACTCTTTTTGCCATGATCATTGTATAGAATAGACGAAATTCAAAACCGGCCTAATCATAAACTCGTGGACGTTTATCAATCTTTGATATGAGAATGATCTGCTCTTGCTCTTTGATTTTGTATAATGCGCGATAAGCTCCAATTCGGTATCGAAATATTTTCTCACCCATCTCGTCTCTGCCAATGAATTTCGCATCGCTTGGTATAGGGTTATCCTTTAGTTTTTTAAGCCGCTCTTCTATTCGTAATCGCAAATGATTATCTAATTTATCAATAAATTTCTCTGCTCGGGTAGATACGTCAACATGATACAAGTTAGACTATAACCTCTTCGTTCTCCCCTTTTTGAGGTCTTCTTCTGCCTCTCGTAAAGCTTCCAAGTCATCGCCGGTAAGGATAATATCAGGGTCTATCAGGTGTGTTTTGATGTAATCAAGTTCTTCTTTAATACTATCTAATTTGTTGAGGATAAGTCTTGTTTCTTCCATAATCTCTATGATATACAGGCTGCTTTATATAATTTTCTATCTGGGGCAGATTTTGTATTACTCACAAGGGCAAAAACACGCTCGTTGGCAGAATAATCATCTTCCAAAGGTACAAATATTTTGGTAGTGACTATCAAAAAAATAGAGTTTTTTGACAGTTTACTATCAATGATGAACTATAGCTAACCGCTCAAAGCTCCACAAGAGCATAGTAAAGATCCATAACTATTATATAATGGCAATGCATAAAAGGAGTATTGAGAGGCACTCCTAACTCTTCGGTGAATAACATGGACGAAACAAATAAAGATCCACGAAAGGAAGATCCCCTTTATGAACTAGGGGATCCGCTTGCAACGAATAAACCAAGGAAAAGGAGGCTTGCAGGTATTGTTGCTACTCTTCTTGTTTTGGGAGCAAGCGCTGTGGCTGGATACGGGGGGTTTATCGAATACCGAAAACTTCAGCAAAATGACCGTGATCATCAGGAACATATTACGAGACTTGAGACAGAAGTGGATTCTCTGCGGGCTGTTGTCAATACCTATTTTCCCTCAATTGAGCGTGAACAGCCACCAGATCTTGGTTCACTTGATGATGTAGTGTTAGGAAGAATCTATAGAGGAGATGGAGAGAATACACAACTTACGTGGTCGAAAAATAAAACAGATGCTCGATCAATCCGTGCAGAACCGGGAGAGATTCGTGATGGATTATGGTATGTACCACTGAGCGTCGATAGAGATAGGGGTAGAGTAGTGTTAAGGACATCACAAGAAAACCTTGATGACCTTTACTTCAGGCTTATTCTCCCAGGGAATGATATCGTCTATGTCTTACCTAATCAAGAGCAGCGTATTGTTCTTGAAAAGATCGATAAAGAGAAGAGAGGTAACGGAGAAGTTCCTTTTCAGTATCAACTTGTCCGTTACCATGGCCAAGAAAATGGTGAACTAGATCTCACGGTCCTTGCTTCAGGAAACAATGGGATTTTCGTGGTTGATATCCAAGATAATGCACCCAAACCGGGAGGAGAACGAATAAGTATACCACAATACCATAGGGAAATACCACCAGCACCTGCACTAGCCTCTGTTCCTCTCTCCACGTATTATGAGGATGGCCCCTTACTATCAACAGTAGTGTCTCCAAGTAATCCACTGCAACCGGTCTCATTGGTACCTCACGAACTCTATTCTCCTGAAAGAGAGCAACCTTATCGTATCCCTAAAGGGGATGTACCAACCCAAGGGCATACACTGCAACCCTTACCACAAGACCATTTCATAGCGTATGAACCAGCATTAAAGCCTCGTGAACCAATGTTGTCAGTTGCATCACTTGAAACAAGAATTAGCCCGCCTACTCAGGTCATACCTGCAGTATATACACCACAACAGAGCATATTACACACGCAACCAATTTCTCAATCGTCCCCTAACACCGGTGGGATAACCGCTGCATTTGGACTAGGATATCTTACCCTTCTTTTGTTTTTGTTGTAGATATAACTAGTTTAAATTCCTTAAAGGTATAAGAAACAGAGAAAGAGGAATTTATCCTGCTTTTCGCTTGACTTTTTGCTTACTGAGCTTTTGCTCACTCTCAAGTTCAGCAATCTGAGTTCTTAAATGTTCGATTGTTTTAGTATTGTCTTGGGGGTTGAGAATTTCACCGCATTCAGGGCATTTAAAATTAAAATCACATGCAGCATCAAAGTTTAACCGCACACATGTTTTTGAACAAAGGTAGAAATTGCCCGCATGGGTTTCTTCCTTCTCCAGTCGTTCCTTGAAACGATCGAGCTTTTTTTTCCTGAGCTGCTCGGCAAGTTCTTTAATTCTCCGGGCGTTAAATGTCCAATAGGTAATGTACCATCCTTTTTGACGATCTTTTTTTCGGTTATACCTTACCAGATTATGACTATGAAGCCTATAAAGTACATTTCTAGTTATGTTTATCTCAAGATCGGTCTTTTCAGCGATTTGAAACTCTGAGATATTCTTACGATTTTTTAAGTATTCCACTATAGGAATAACGTCTTCTCCCACCACTTCACTGATGGTATTATACATAAAGTTGTTCGTAATTCTCATGGCCCACGAAATTTATATCCTCCCCTTCATACTTTTAACAGATATATGCAAGCAAATAACAGGAACATCACCACAACTACCGCAATCTGCATATGGTAACTACAGATCTACCAACTCTACCCCCTAAAGTATTTTCAGATAAGCATATATTTAAACTTTTCGATAGCTTTAAAAAGAGTTGCCTCGGAAAAATTATCACTGAGAAAGGATATATAAGCTCTTCAAAGAATTTACCTTTCATTTCTGAGCGCGAGTATGGCTGCAGCAAGATCTCCATGAGCGGTGCGAAGCGCTTCTTTTGCCGTTGCAGCATCAACATCAGCCTGTTCCATAACTGTTTGGATATCCTCTTCCTTTATAGCAACTTCAAGAGACCGTTCCTCTACTTCTCCGATCAACTGATAGGTTATCTGACCCATCATATTTACCTTACTTACTTGTGGATCTAAAAAAACAAGCTCCTTATCTTCGAGCGTCATAACAACTTGTTTTGCGGGGATCTCTACCTGTTGGATGCCCATCTTACGCATCATCTGTTCCATCTTTCGTGCATTCATTCCAGGAAACATATAGACCTCAATAAGCTGTTAGTAAAACAAGTTTCCACCATAGAGATGGAAAATAAGAACAAGAATAATAATAACTAAGGCAAGAATGATAATATGGCCTGGCTGAAACTCGATCTTACTTTTATACTCATCAAAGTAACGTACAAGACCGCCCATACCCGAAGGCATCCGAATTCTGTCATCACGTGTCATGATTCATTCCTAAAGGAAAGACGTAGGGAAGCTGTAAGCCACCTTCTGTAGGACTTCACCATTGCTGATGAACAGCCCTCCTTAACATTAAACTGAGCGTCATACTGACTTGCACCGGCCAGGACTCACCGTTTCATCCATTCCTCATGCGTTGTCAAAAGGTTATCTCAGTGTTGTCGCCAACACCTTCGCATTTTTCATCCCTACATGAGGCGGTCTCGTTTCTGAGTGGTTGCCATCCTTTTCAGGATCTTACTCCCATAAGTGGCCAACGAGCGTCCAGCAAAGCCAAACATCTCGTCGCAACTGATTGCTCAGTTGGGTGGGTGGACTTTCCTAAGTTCCCGAGGGAACCTGTGTTAAGCACTCCCCTACAAGTTGGTGAAAGAAGTCATTATTTATAAAGGTTTTTGAAATCATAAAAATCTGACGTTAGATAATTTCAGAAAAAAAAAAAAGATTCAGAAAATTTAAATAGTCCTATTACATCCCTCTCTCGTGAACGTCCATGACTATCTGCATTAAAGCAATTGGAGAGCGCGGAGAGATCGTTATCCCCAAGAGAATAAGGGAAGAAAAAGGACTGAAGCCAAACGCTAAGATAGAGATAATTACAGGAAAAAATGGTATCCTTCTCGTCCCTGTCGAAAATGATTTCCGAAAACTTCGTGGACTTTTCGGAGAATTAAGCAAAACTGATATTAAAAAAATAGATCTCATCTATCATGAGCTGTTAGCGAGATAGCTTTAACATCAACTTACCGAGATTGACGAGAACAGAGAACATGAAAGAACAGATCTTCATTGATACGAATGCTTTTTTTTATTTTCTTAGTCAAGAAAAGGGGAAAGGAGATGTCGTTATGCGACTGCTCGACGATAATCAATATATTCTTTGTACCAATGTTCTTGTCTTAAATGAACTTAAGTTTAAACTGTTATGGGGAGAGGCTGCACTAAAGCTGAATACAACCAACAAATATACTATCCTGAATCACATTAAAAATGATAAAAAACTCAGACAAGAGGTATATGCTCGTTATCTGCTTTTCTTTGTAAACATTCGAAGCAAGGTGCACATTTACGAAATAGAGGAGCAAGAAGAGGTGTTGAGTTGCGCTCTTTCCGAACAATATGGTTTATTGCCCACTGACGCTTCTATTCTTGCAACAATGCAGCAGTACGGTATTGTCAAAATTCTGACCAGTGATCTGGATTTCAAAAAAATCAAGGAGATTCAGGCTATCGAACCATAACATTCTCGTCTTTATTTTCCCTTGATAAATTCTGATAAACAGGCCCTTTTGGCGTCAACGTACTTTGCATCAGCGAAAATTCATTAGCCGTGAAATGGCGTGGTTTCAGTGGCAAGGAAGAAAGCATTTTGGTGAGTGCATGCCCCTCATGAACTATCTTTACTCTTCCGAGGGTAATGTGCGGATGAAAGCGTAGGTCTTTGCTAAACCCAAGCTTTGCTAATGCGTCATCAATTTGCTTCTGCAGCAGGACAACCGTTTCGTGAGGCATAACCCCGACCCAGATAACTCGCGGATTAGAGAGCTTGGGAAAAGCACCAATATCTGTCAGCTGAAGATCAAAAGGATGATGATGCACCTGAGCAAGCACGTGTTTTATTAACGAGAGTTTTTCTTGAGGAACCTCTCCCAGAAACTTGATGGTAAGATGGATATTTTCTTCTGCCACCCAAGTAATCTTTCCGAGCGATGGAGGAATAGACTGATAAAGCGCAACAAGTTCTTTTCGTATTTCAGGAGGAAGCAACAAAGCAAGGAAAAGGCGCATAAAACGAATACTGAGTCTAGCCTAATAAATGTTACGAGAAAAAGATGATGAGCAAACATTTAAATAAAAGCTATTATATATTATTATATAATATGCCAAAAAGAAATCTCCATAGCCCAACACTTGAGACCGTACTCATGGTTGAGGAAACTATTCAAAAATACAGCCAGGAATGTGGAAAGTATCAACTTTGGAAAAGATTACCAAAGAAAATGATGTACCAAACATTCACGGTAGTTTTGGATTATCTTGAAGAGGCAGGAAAGATCATCATTGACAAAGATGGCTGCATTATATGGGTTTTTAATCCGAAACGAATTAAAAAACTTGTCGAAGAGGAGTTAATGGTACGGTGAAAAAACAGATATAAGTAGCATTTGTTCATAGCGCCACTATTGGCGGTGCGACGGTCAAAACCTCATATATTCGGTTTTGCCCTACGAGCCCAGCTCCGAAGGAGCCAACCCTCGGCTCGTCGCACGCCACGGTGGCGCTGGCGAGACAAAGCAGGTTCGTAGACGAAGTATACGGCTCTGTTTTGGCGAGTAGGATTTTTGAGAGAAACGAAAAAATCCGTCAGCTGCCATCATCGTGGCGTGTACAGTTTATCAAGACTTCCTTTATAAGGAGAAAAGATTTAAGTACTAGAGTGAACCCCTGAAAGTAGACAAATAGTTAAGGAACACCTGACAAGAAAAACAAAGAGGGCAGTTAACATGATCAAAGCAATCCTGTTCGATCTGGACAATACGCTGATTGATTTTATGAAGATGAAACATATTGCGATTTCTGAAGCAATTGATGCAATGATTGATGCTGGCTTAACCATACCTAAAGAGGATGCCCTTGAGATCCTTTACCAACTGTATCATCAAACTCACTTTGAAAATCCACAGATCTTCCAAAGATTTTTGAAAAAAGTAACCGGAGAAATTGATTACAAAAAATTGGCATACGCTATTGTAGCCTATCGACAGGCACGAACAGGCTTTTTGCATCCCTATCCTGGAACAAAGAAGACACTGATTGCGCTCAAAAGTAAAGGCCTTCAATTAGCCATTGTCAGCGACGCACCAAAATTAAAAGCCTGGCTAAGATTAGTTGCTATGAGAATTGACGATTTCTTTGATGTCGTCGTAGCCTTAGAGGATACCGGCAGGACAAAACCAAGCATCTTGCCATTTAAGGCAGCCCTAACCAAACTCAAGGTTAAACCAGAAGAATGCCTTATGGTTGGTGATAGGCCCTCAAGAGATATGGCAGGGGCAAGAAAGCTCGGTATTAAAACGTGTTTTGCACAGTATGGTTCAGATAAACAAGTACGGAATATTAAAACAGATCATGCTATTGCAAGCATCGACGAGCTTATCACGATAGTAGAAAAAGAGAATAGTAAACGTCGCGAATGATCACCATGGTCTTGCTACATTCTTTTGTGTAACATATATTCCATGGAATATTCATTCCCCCCTTTGCTTATATGTGGGGAAACCCTGATGAGTTCTGTAAATGTTCCATCAGTAATTCTTCTTAAATACAATGCTTGTTTATTGCCTAAATTAATTGGTGGATTTCTAGATGCTCCTTGTTGTTCATCCAAAATGTGAACCACTTGGTCTAAATTCAACAGGTCGTGAATAACCGCAATCCCCAAGAAAAGATATCCATTCATTCTATTAATCATTGGAATAACATCGTCAGGTATATTTTCTCCAGGAACTATGGGTACATCGTAATCTTTGATAGGTTCTCCAAAATATTCCACTACAAAACGTTGGTAAAATAGTAACTGTTCTCCTGTAATCGGCGGGACACTGGCCATATACCATCTGTTTCTTGGGAAAAATCTTCTATCTTGAAAACCCCGTACTGACAAACCTGTAGCAAGCGCTGAGAATTCTCTTACAAATGCATTTTTACCTAATGTAGCTATTGCGACTTTTTGATCAAGCTCAATCATACTCTTTAACGCTCCTTGTACCAAGCAATGGTTTGTCTGAGTCCCTCGGTTAATAGCGTTGTAGGTTTCCAGCTTAGCGTTTTCTTTGCTTTGGCGTTATCAAGCGCAATTGTTCTTACTTCAGTGACAATCGGCTGACCATGATTTGGTTGAAGAGGACTTTTAAGGAGCTGCTTAATTTCGTTAAATAGGGTATTGACTGATGTTTCTGTTCCTGTTGCGATATTGAACACACCTGACGGAATAGCAGGTTGAAGTGCACAAAGGCTGGCATGTGCGACGTCCCTTACAAACACAAAATCTCTTGTTTGCTTGCCATCGCCATTAATCCTTGGTTGTTTTCCCTCTAACATTTTTTCAATAAAAATGCTTACTACTCCTGCTTCTCCATAAGGATCTTGCCGCGGGCCATATACATTTCCATAACGAAATATGGCATAAGGTATGCCATAGTGATGATGGTACAACCAAAGGGATTGTTCCATGTAATATTTTGAGACACCATAGGGCCAGACTGGTTGAATAGGATGAGCTTCTGTACACAACAATGTTTCTGGTGTGCCATAGACTGCTGCCGTAGAAGCATAGATGATCTTTTTGACTGAATACTGACGACAACATTCCAACAGAGAAAGTGAACCAAGCACATTAGTCTGTGCGTCATTGAGAGGATCTTTCAATGATCGTGATGCGCTAATCTGTGCTGCCTGATGGTTGACTATTTCTGGTTTTTCTTTGGCAAATATCTTTGCAAGTTCTTGTTGCTGTTGAATATCCAGTTCATAGAATCTTGTATTCGGATGCAGGTTTTCTCGCTTGCCTGTACTTAAATTATCAACCACAACAACCTCATGGCCAGCCTGCACATACTGCTCGACAATATGGCTACCAATAAATCCTGCTCCGCCAGTTACTAACATTTTCATATCGCAGAGAAAAACCCCCTGCTTTATAAAGATTTTCTTAGGACAAGATACGGATATGAATTGAGGACGTAGATTTATATAATTACCATGATTCCCCATTTCCATGATTAAAGGCCAAGTTATTTCTGGGGAATTTGGTAAACTACTCGTACGACAAAAAGCAGATCAGGAAATAGAGCTCGGTGAACTGTGTATTGCTGAAACACCTAAAGGTAAGATTTTACTCCAAGTGTATGATTTGATCTATGGCAGTCAAATTTCGCAGAGCAATCGGGAACTGATCTCAGGATTACAACTGGAGGAAAACACCACACTTGAGTTTATGGAGCCTCATTTGCGGAATTATACCCTTGCAGTTTTGAAACCACTGATTACGGTTACGCAAGATGCACAGATGTGTAAAACCCTTCCTACGTTTTTCTCTCCTATCCGTGAAATTAATGTGAATGATGTTGCGTTCCTCAACAAACCCAAACATCCCTTATTTCTTGGAAAATTACGAAGTGGCTCAAAAATCCTCGATGTTCCTATTTATTTAACCGGAAAAGATGCACTTACGCATCATATTTTAATTCCTGCATCAACAGGAAAGGGAAAATCAAACCTTACTGCTGTTATGCTCTGGGATTGTGTCGATAAGGATTATGCAGGCATCCTGGTGTTAGATCCGCATGATGAATACTTTGGAAGAAACAAGAGAGGGTTAAAGGATCATCCACATCATGAAAAAGTGGTCTATTATTCGCCTCATCCACCGCATGGGGGAAGAACATTAAAGATCAATATTGCTACGATTAAACCACAACATTTCAATGGGGTTATTGAGTGGAGTACGCCACAAAAAGAAGCACTTGGTTCTTATTATAAGGCCTTTGGAAATCGTTGGATTGAGGCTATTATCCTTGAAAAGCCTATTGATGGGTTTAAATTTACTGAGGCAACTATCGGTGTGGTGAAACGTCGCTTACTTACTATTCTCGATGTAGAGTTTGCTGAAAATAAACTCAGCTGTCATGGAACCTTTGATCTTCAGGCAGGATCAACAACTATTGGAGATATTGTTCGAGAACTTGAGCAGGCACGACTGGTTATCATTGATACCTCAAGTTTTGGAGGCTCTGTAGAAATCCTTATCGGGAGCCTTATTGCTACCGAAATCTTGCAGCGTTACAAGCAATATAAACGCACCGGTGAACTCGGGCAAAAGCCGGTTATTTCTGTACTCCTTGAGGAAGCTCCACGGGTATTGGGAAAGGAAGTTCTTGAAAAAGGATCGAATATTTTCGGGACTATTGCGCGTGAAGGAAGGAAATTTCAGGTAGGATTAATTGCCATTACCCAACTCCCCAGTATGATCCCCCGTGAAATTCTCGCCAATATGAATACCAAAATCATTTTGGGTATTGAAATGGCTCCAGAGCGCCAGGCAATTATTGAATCTTCTGCGCAGGACCTTTCGACGGATGCAAGAACCATCGCTTCGTTAGATAAAGGAGAGGCTCTGCTTACCAGCACCTTTAGCAAATTTGCCATTCCTCTCAAAGTTCCTCTCTTTGAAGACTACATACAGGAATATCAGAATGCCTTTATAGCAACGACGTATGGCAAGCAAAAGCAGGAGAAGAGAGACATTCCCTTACAATTTAGTGAGGTCCAGCTGGTATGACCATTATTACCTTTGCACATCTGGCAGATTGCCATATTGGTTCGTGGCGCGATCCAAAATTAAAAGAATGCAGCACCAATGCTTTTCTAAAAGCCATGGACAAGTGCATCGCAGAACAGGTAGACTTTATGGTTATTGCCGGAGATCTTTTTAACACGAGTTTACCTGCTATCGACAGTTTAAAGGCATCAGTCAAGAAACTCAAGGAAGTAAAGGACCGGGGGATTTCTGTCTATGGCATTCCAGGAAGTCATGATTACTCTCCGTCGGGAAAGACCATGCTTGATGTTCTCGAGCAGGCAGGATTGTTTTGCAATGTAGTAAAAGGAAAGGTAACGCCTTCAGGGAAATTACAGTTGTTGTTTACGGTTGACCAAAAAACAGGAATAAAAATAACTGGCTTGTTGGGTAAACGAGGGATGCTTGAGCGAAGCTATTATGAACAACTCGATCATGCTCATCTTGAGGCTGAAACAGGGCTAAAGATTTTTTGTTTTCATACGGCTTTTGAAGAATTAAAGCCAAAAGAACTTCAACACGTAGAGACCTCACCCTTATCGCTCCTTCCTAAAGGATTTCTCTATTATGCAGGGGGTCATGTCCATGTGGTGTTTACTCGAGAAGAAGAAGGCTATGGGAAAATAGCTTATCCAGGGCCATTGTTTCCCAATAGTTTCAAAGAGCTTGAAGATCTCAAACAAGGTGGCTTCTATCTTTGTACGTATGATACTGAAACAAGAGCCCTTGTACAACAATGGGAACCTGTGCAAGTATACAATGTGTATAGTATTATTGTTGATGCCACCATGAAGACTCCACAAGAAATCGAAGATGAAATCATGAGAGACATCACCACAAAAGAGTTTAATAATACTATTGTCACGATAAGAGTTGAAGGAACAGTAAGGAGCGGAAAGCCCTCAGAGATTCGGTTTAAAGATATCTACGCCATGCTGTATGATCGATCAGCCTATTATGTTATGAAGAACACAACTCGACTTCAGGCAAAGGAATTTAGTGAAATCAATGTCCAAACGACAACAACCGAAGAAACTGAACGTGCCTTAATCAAAGAACATCTCGGTCAACAAGCAGTGGGATTAGATCCAACAGCAGAGGAACAACTTACGTTGATGCTCATGAAGGCATTTGATCAAGAGAAGAATGAAGGGGAAACCAATGTTGATTTTGAGCAGCGAATTCTCGGCGAGGGAAGCAAGACTTTCCAGGCACATACAAATACAAACGAAAGCCTTAAATAGAATAGTTTGCTGAAGAAGAGCATGGTATTTGAACAGCTGTATTCTGCTGAATGGCTCGAAAAAAAGGCGACGTTTGCATTTATTATGGGTTTTTCCTACGCAGTCCTTGGTATTTTTTCTGCCATGTTGCTCTTTCCCCAGGATCCTGGATTAGTTGCTGTTGCCTTTACTTCTCTGTTATTGCTTCCTTCATTGAATAAACTTCTCGCAATTGAAGAAAATGTTGAAAGCCGTGAACAAACGTTTAATTTCTGGCTGTTGTTCAGAGATCATAGAGACATCGTCCGTGTGTATTTGTTTCTTTTTATCGGCATACTTTTGGCATTTTCATTCTTTGCAATTATGCTTCCAACACTAGCAGCAAGTAATCTCTTTCAGGAGCAGACAAGAATATTAGGTATATCAACGGGCAATGCCTTTGTCAATGCAGATTTTGGGACGTTTACCGACATACTCTTAAATAACCTCAGAGTACTGCTTTTCTGCTTGATTGCATCGTTAGTGTATGGAGCAGGATCTATTTTTATTATCACCTGGAATGCTTCTGTCTGGGGAACTATCTTTGGGATCGTTGCAAAAGATTCTGCATTAATTATTGGACAAAATCCTTTTGTCTATTTTGCACTCACCATTCTTGCCGTCTTTCCCCATATGATTGCCGAAGCACTAGCCTACTTCTTGGGTGCTATTGCAGGAGGCGTTGTTTCTAAAGCCACTATTCGTGAAACATTTGGTTCATCACACTTCAACCACATTCTCCTTGATGCCCTTATTATTTTTGGGCTTGCGCTTATTGTTGTTGCCATTGGAGCATACATCGAGGTGTATATTACTCATCGTGTCATGAGTCTGTTGGGGGTATAGTCAAAACGTAATTGCGTCCACTCTGGTTGTTCAGGGCATGACTATTTTAGACGGAAGTATTCATAAAAATAAGTATTAAAATATATACCTTTTATATATATTTTTTACCAGCTTTTAATCTTATTTAAAAGCTTATTCTAACGTATATTTTTATTAATAATCCAGGATTAATGAATATTAATAATGATAGTTATAAGAATATAAGCTTTAGTATAAGTATATTATCCATAATTAAAAAAGTTATTTGACTGGTTAAGAGGCTATTCGTGCGTTTGAAGAAGAAGATAGGAAAAAACAACGTCGCTTCCTAAAAAATTGATAAGTAAGTAAATTGATAAGTACAAAAAAGGAAAGATATATAAATCAATTAGTAAATATGGAAGATGTGTAGGTTTGCAATGGATTTCAAACGAAAACTATACAAAAGAGGCTCGAGCTTTGAAACAACCATACCTATGCCCCTCTTATTCTCTATAGATCCGATCAAAAAATATGTTGTGGTTTTCAAATATGATAGAGATCAGAATAAATGGTATCTCGAGATTGAAGAGTTAGAGGAAAAAAAGAAGAAAAAATGAGGCAGGCAACGATTCATAGACAGAAAATGGTGAAGGATCAGGGAAAGAAATTATTGCAGGCATTCATTATTTCATTAGTAATAGTAGTAATGATCACGAGCATGGCTCAGACCGTCGATGCTGCAGAAAGTGGCTCATTATGGGAAAAACTCAGTACATTTTGGAACAAACTCTTTCTTACGCCACAAAACATTCTCGGATGGGCGGAGGAGGTTCTTCAACTACCGCTCGAAGAAGAAGGAGTAGTAGATATTGCATACCCAACTCCGTATTTTAATTCCCTGACGGTCAGTCCTGTTGCTGATAAAGGAGATACCATTTTTTTCAGAGCAAATTATAATGGAACGGGTAATAATGTAGCACTGTTTGTGTCAGAGGATTATCAATTTACCAATTGTGCGCCGGGAGATAGTGCCGGATGTCTCTGTAAAAGTGCGTATGATAACTCAGGATATCTTACGCCAAGCAATATTCAATGTAATCACACGATTTCCATACTTACACCAAAAAAGAATATTACCTGGTATGCCCGGCTCTGTGATAGCGACGGAAAATGTGGTGGGTTCCAACAGAGTTATGATTTCACTGATAGTGAATTGAGCGCGCAAGAAGGTGGGAATTATCAGGATTATTACTGTCGTCCTGAGTACACCAGAGGACCACCACAACCGATCACCAATCCCACGAGTCTCCAGTATCAGGATAGTGATTACGAAATTACCAATGTTGTTAGTGGAAGTAGTGGCTGTAACCTCCAACAATACACGCTCAATGTTTCTTCGTTATCATTACAACAAGGTGCATTGCATAATCAAAGTGTTTCATGGGTAGGGCATAATACCCAGAACTTAGAAGATAAGAGTGCGAATTGGTTACGATTGTATGCACACCGATTTACACCGGGTGATGCATGGATATTCAAAACAGGACAACCTACCGATGGCCGAGAAGTAAACGTTAGTTTTACGCTACCAGAAAACTCCACGAGCTCATATATTGATTATCAGAATGGGATAATAGAGTGGGTTGCTACTGAGTATGATATTCCAATGCCATTAGGGTCATTATATACCGATTATATGAACATAACTCTTTTTTATCATGGATCTGGTATTACGAACATTACTGAAAATATTGATATTTACGGTAGTGAAGAAATAACTTCGCCCTTGTTTGTCCTTAATGGGAACCTAACCGTCAAGAATGGAGGCAGCCTTACTGCTCGGGGAGCGTCGCTTAAATTCAATGCCACGACAAACGGTTCACGGCAACTTCTTGTTGAAAATGGAGGCACGCTTTCCTTACGGGATAGTGCGGGGATTCCAACGCAAATCTCTCGATTAGGATCAGCAAATTACCTCTTCGTGGTTGAAAAAGGTGCAACCTTTGTCATGCAAAATGCTGTAATTAAAAATGCTGGGTATGAAGATGTCGTCCGAAGATGGGGCCCTGAGATTTATGCGGACAATGCAGTTATCCGGGGAAGCAATTTCACTGACAATTATTACGGCTTAACAATCTATGGTGACAACACGGTTGTTGCGAACAACGCGTTCTTTAATAACTTTGGTGGCAATGGATTAAGGATATACGCAAACAATAGCCTCATTGCCAATAATACTGCCTATGGCAACAGCAAGAATGGCATACGAATCGTGGGTACTCAAGACAATATTTTCGTCAATAATAATGCCTCGTTCAATCTATGGGACGGGATTCTAATGGAATCATCACGAAGAAACACCTTTCAACAGACATACTTGAGCAACAATGGTCGTATGGGATTCTCATTGAGTAATACGAATCAAATAAAAGTTATTGACTCTCTTATCAATCTTTCAACAACAAGGGATATTTATGTTGACAGATCTGTGGTTACATTCCTCAATACAAACTTCAGCAGTTGGAATATTATTGCACCTGGGCAAGCAACCATCCAATGGTATTTCGATGTTATCGTGACTGATGGAGCTCTTCCATTAAGCGGAGCAACAGTAACAGGATACCAACAAAGCGGTAATCAAGAATTCAACGGAATTACTGATAACAATGGTAAGGTATCATTCAATGTAACGGACTATATCCTTCAGGAGAGTGGAAAAACCTCTTTCAATGATTACATGGTAAATGTGAGCTTACCCCTGTATGAGTTGTACGGTACAAAAACAACCATTGCTACGAACAAACAGCAGAATGTAATCCTTGACCATATGAACAGAGCGCCAGTATTAGATAGGCTAACGATTACGCCATTAACTCCAGTAACTATAGACAACCTCAGCGCATCTGTTCTGTATACTGATCTCGATGGAGATACGGGCACTGTTACCTACGCCTGGAAGAAAAATGGCATTGGTGAACAGAATATCAATATGAATGGTCTCGTTGGCTGGTGGACCATGGATGAGGGTGCAGGAGATGTTGTTCATGAAAGTATTTTCCAAGGAGATCATGGGAAGATCTCTGGCGCTCAATGGGCAGCTGGAAAATATGGCAATGCCCTGAATTTTGATGGTTTGAATGATAATGTTACCATAAACAAAACACCACGGTTAGCACCAGTACAGCTAACCGTAGCACTATGGACAAATATACCTGTTCTACCCCCTCTTGGTCATGGATTGATTAATGGGCCATATGGGAGTGGATATGTCGATGGGGGATGGCGAATAGTAAGTGACAATGCCACTCCTCTCAGAGTGTATGGTCAGATCAATTTCCAAACAGGTCAACCTCCAGTAACCGTCGGTTATCCTATACCACTTGGTGTGTGGAATTTTATTGTCATGACCTATGATCAACAGAACGTGATCTTATATCTTAACGGTCAAGAGGTTAAAAGGACACCAGAGACCAGGCCCATTAATTATGATTTTGCTGGAAACAGGGATATGAAAATAGGCGCAAGTGGTCCCTACTTCTTGAATGGAACTATGGATAATGTCATGGTCTGGGATCATGCGCTTTCTCCAGCAGAAGTGCTGAATCTCTCTCGGCAATACCCACTCTCAGGTACTACATTCATGGGAAACAACATTGAAACAAGCATTGCTTTTGTTGCTAGTGAATTGACTACGAAGAATGATATCTGGTCATTAGACATTAACGCCAGTGATGGAAGTGAAGGAAGTAATAGGCTTACCCAAACAGTAACCATCCAAAACACGCCACCAATATTAACGGTTCCCGATCAAATCATTGCTGAAGACAGTGGTGGATTAACGCTGGATTTACTACTCTTTACCACCGACCCAGATCAAGAGACCTTGCAATTCCGAGTGACGGATGTTAACCCTGCATCACTAGGTTGCAGCATAAACAGTAATGATCTTGTTGTTAATCCGACGCAAAACTGGAATAGCATCGGTACCTGTACACTTGAGGTTGATGATGGGCAAAGTACAGTAACCGATATCGTGCAGATCCAAGTAACGCCAGTAAATGATGTTCCTGATATTAACAGTACCCCTATTACTATAACTAATGAAGATGAACCGTATACCTACAATGCTACTGCCTATGATCCAGATATTTTCTATGAAGGAGAGGTGTTAAATTGGAGCCTGGTCACTAAGCCAACAGGAATGGTTATTAATCAAAACACGGGAAGGATAGGGTGGCTTCCTACAAACAGTCAAGTAGGACAGCATACCGTTGTTGTACGAGTAACCGATCAACGCTTAGCCTTTGACGAGCAAAACTATATCCTTACGGTACAAAACGTCAATGCTCCACCCACAAAATTGATGGACCTTCCACCAGTGAGCTTCAATGAAGATGGAACAGTAACCGGTGCATTCAATCTCAATGATTACTTCCAGGACCCAGATCTCGATCCACTCTCTTTTGAAGTTTACGGAAATGTGAGCGTAAAGGTGGTCATTCAACAAAACGGATCTGTAGACTTCTCTGCACAGCAAAACTGGTTCGGTCAAGAAACCTTAACTTTCAATGCAAGCGATGGACAAGCATACGCTCTGAATATAGTTATTGTTACTGTCCTCCCAGTTAATGATAATCCATGGATTTCACCGTCTCTTCCAAATCTAACGCAACCAGAAGGCTCTTCATGGATATTGGACTTAACACCCTATGAACATGATGTTGAGGATAACGATCCGGGATTGACGTGGACGGTTACTGACGTCAACACCAGCCTTATAACCATAGCCATAAACACCATCACTGATGAAGCGAGCTTTAGCTTTGTTGATCCTGAAACCTTTGGTTATGATCTCGTAACCTTTGTTCTCCATGATCAAAACAGCGGTTTAGCATCTCAGGAAGTAAATATTACCTTAACCCGTGTTGATGATCCAGCAGTTTGGAATCCACTGCAAAACAAGGCAGTTCTTGAAGACTCCCCTGATGGAACAGTAGTTTATGAAAACATTCGTAATGAATGCACTGATCCCGATGATGAGGAGATTATCACTATTCCTTCCCTACATCCCTATTACAATCTCAGCCTTACTGGTACGAACCTTACCATCAAAGACATGGTTCGAAACTATAATGGAACAGAGCATGTGGTTCTTGATTGCAACACCATACAAGCGTCCTTTACACTCGAAGTCATAAACGTCAATGACCCCCCCGATAAACCTTCGAATCCTATCCCCTTAAATGACAGCAAAGAAAGATCGATAACTCAAACACTCCAATGGATAGGAGGTGATATTGAATTTCAACCGCTTACCTACCGTGTTTACTTTGGCAATCCTCCAGTACTCATAGGAACAACAAGTAATCCCCTCTATAATCCAGGCACCTTAGCCTACACAACACTCTATCTTTGGTACATTAATGCTACTGATGGTATGAATTACACAGTCAGCGATATATGGCAGTTCACTACCCAAGATGAGGGGAATATTCCACCAACCATTGTTCTGCAGTCTCCTCCTGATGGACAATCGTTTAACAGAGGTAATCCTATACCTGTTCTTTGCAGTGCAGAGGATATAACAACGGTGAAGAATGTAACGATCTATGCCAATCTCTCAGGGATATGGACCCCTAACCTTACTACAGAATTCAACACTATCAATCCCTCACTCCAAACTGAATGGAACAATCTTGAGGAAGGAATATATCTCTGGAGCTGTGAAGCGTGTGACGTGGAAGGATTGTGTGCGTTTGCACCCAGGAACTATACATTTACAGTTACCCCTGGGGTAGATACAACACCGCCGCAAGTTATCAATCTTGAGCCTCTTGATGGCACAACAGTTCAAGGAATGAATACCGTCTTTGCGTATCAACCGTTTGATGAGAGTGGCCTTGCACAGTGCAGTCTTTATATTGATGGCCAGTTAAATACAACGGTCTTGTCTCCACTTAACAATACGCTCCAAACAGTAACCCTTAACTTAAGTGATGACATGATTTATCGATGGTTTGTTGAGTGCTATGATAACGCACCAACACAAAACAAAGTACAAACTACAGAAAGAAGCGTAACCGTTGACGCAACCTTCAGCGACACAAATCCGCCGATAGTAACGCTTGTAGCTCCAGAATCAGGTACACAAAGCAAAGGACAGAATGTTATCTTTAACTTCACGGTCAATGATGAGACTACAATACGTGACTGTAGCCTCTTACTTAATGGTATCCCTAACCAGACATCCTCTGCAATTACCAGAGACGTTGTACAATGGTTTACTCAAGAAAAATTGGATGAAGGGCTTTATGACTGGAGCATTTCTTGTACTGATAATTCCTTTAATCAAAACACCGGAACAAGCGAACAACGGTCATTAACAATTAGCAATAATGTAGGAATCAATTTACTTTATCCAACCAATAATGCAGTGTTGACCTACAAAACAAGTTCAGTATGGATTATCATTAATACAACTGAAAATGCAACCTGTACCTATGATTTCAATAATGAGAACTTTAATTTTGTTGACGGGCTTGCCTTTACGTATTCAGATGGCATAACCCATAGTTTCAACAGAACCGGATTGCAACCGAGCACGACCTATATCCAGTACTATAAATGTAATGACTCTTTTGGAAATATCAACACGCAAAGCGTTACGCATGGATTCATGGTTGCAGATCCAAATCAATTACCGGTAATCAGCGACTATTATCCGTTGCAGGGAACCATAGTGCTCGATGAATCAAATCAAACCCTCTGGCAGCTCTTCAATATTACGGTTATTGACAATGATGGACCTCTTGCAGAGTATCAATGGTATTTGAATGAGCAGTTGGTAAGCACAACAACTATGTACAATCTTACCACGAACTGGTCGAGTGCAGGAACTCATGGTTTGCGGGCAGTTTTCAACGACAGCCTTGATATGGTTGAGCAACAATGGACAGTTATCATTAATGACGTAGACAATGATACTGATCTGGATAGCATTCCTGACGGTCTTGATGACGATGATGACAATGACGGAATCCTTGACACAGAGGATCCGTTAACCGGAAATGCAAGCACCATACATACGAATTTTGATAATTTGATCATCTCAGTAAATGGAGATGCGAACCTTCATCAGGCATTTAGCGGAGAACTCATCACTGAATTTTTCAATGGCATAGATAAATATGTGACATTCATGTGGAACTACACCCCTGAAAATAAACTTGAGCTTCAGAAGGTTTACCTCTACAAAGAAGAGACAGACGATATTGCCGGATATATGACTTTAGCAGGCATTAATCTTCCGGTTGGACAAACCAAAAATATGAGTGTTAAGAATGTTAATACATCATTGGATAAGATCTGCATCAGGGATAAACATCTGTATGATATTAGCGGGATGAGCAGAGCATGTGAACTCGACGGAGAGCACTTTGTGGTCTGTAATAGCACTGAGCAGTATGGCTACAACTGTACGCTTACCAATGGCTTTTATCAGATCAGCGGATTATTCTTTACTGGTATCAGAGAACAGATGAACTGTACTGGAGATTGGTCATCCTGGTCAGATTGGACGTCATGTTCTGATGGAAAACATACACGAACAAGGAACGATCAAAGTGGATGTTATATCGAGCAAACAGAGGAAGGATCCTGTGGGGATAGTAACAACGATAATAATGGAGGAGGCGGTGGTGGTGGTGGAGGGGGCGGTGGAGGAAGTCCTCTAAAAAAAACTAATTGTACAGAATCATGGACCTGTTACTGGAGTAACTGTAAGGAGAGTAAACAACAAAAAGTCTGTGAAGATATCAACAAATGTAACACAACGAAGAGCAGACCCCAACCTGAAACAACCGTTTGTGGAGAAAGCTGTTCAGATGGTATCCTCAATCAAGATGAAGAAGCCATTGATTGTGGAGGTCTCTGTGATGCATGTGAATTATTCATTCCTCCTTACAATATTCCAACAGGAGAAATCATCGGTGAAGAAATCCTGAACATCACCGGAGAAACAAAAGAGAACATTACTGAGGTCGTTGCTGTTGAGCGTCAAAGAACCTATACCTGGTTGATTGCAGTTATTGCTGGCATTGTACTCGTGGGTGGTGTAAGCCTCTACATGCATGAACGCAAACATTCTCCACATCTCAAGGCAGAGGTCAAAGAAGTCAAACCAAAGCCAAACAAATACGCGGAAATGCTTGATGATTATATCGTAAAGGCTATTGCCAAGGATATTCCAAAAGAAGAAGTAGTGAAAGTGTTACTCGCACAGGGATGGCCACAGGATCTTGTTGAACGATCCTACACCAAACAGAAAGCACACCAAGAAATGGTAGAGTACGTTAAAACATCACTGCAGAAAGGCTTTACCAAAGAACTGCTTGTTGATGTACTCAAAAAGAAAGGCTGGTCACCAGAGGAAATAGAGCAGGAAATTCAAAACAGTAGAAAAAATGAGATACAGAAAGGGTAATACAAAGATTTATAGGTAATCTACTTCCTGAAAAGAGGCAAAAGCTATGGAAAAACGTGAAAAAGGGGACCATAAAAACCAGGTAAAGTTTGGGAAGGGTACAAGGAGAATCCATCGATATTTTAGTGTATATCCCTTTGCAATTCTTGCGGGACTTATGGTACTCATGTTTGTTCTTTGGGAACCAGCTTTTGTTACCCAAACTTCTTTCGGACAAGGTATAGGTCCAGTGTTACAAACCCTTGAGAACAGCATTACAAAAATTATGAACAGTATTCAGACCAGAGAGAACCTATTAGGAAAAGCTGGAGTTACATTAACGGGTGATGATACTCCCTATCTCCTGAGCATTCAGGGAAATACCTGGGTTAATCGTGGCGAATATGTTCAATTCCAAGGAACCTATACGCCTGTCATTAACGATGTTGCCTTGTTCATCGATGACGATCCGGCATTTGAAAATTGTGTACCTAGTGACGTCAGCAGTTGTCTTTGTACAAGTTCTTATGGAAATACCGGACAGGCTACGTGTCAAGCCCGTCTAGATGTGACCAATCCAAACAAAGACCTCAAATGGTACGCAAAGGTCTGCACTGCTGATGGGAACTGTGGTGGGTTTACCAAAACCTATGACTTTAATGATCCTGAATTTAGTGCAATCGAAGGAGAGACAGACTGTAGTAGTCCTGACCCAACCTCTACGCGACAAATAAGTGATGTAACAAACTTAACGCAACTGGATTATACGTACGAAGTAACTCACGAAGTTAATGTCAATAGTGGTTGTAATGTCCAACAGTATTTTTTGAATATTTCTTCACTGATCTCTTCATTAGGAGATGTATATTTATCTACTTTTTATAACCAAAGTTTTACATGGATTGGAAAAAACACCATCAATATAGAATCTCCTTCGGAGAATTGGATAAATGTTTCTGTTCTCCGTCCTATACCTGGACCATATTGGAACCTTAAATACGGGGCTGTCACCGACGGCTCTGATATAAGCATAATTGCAGATTCAACCATCACCGGGTTCTTTAAGTACATTGATCAAAACAACATCATTACGTGGAGTGTCATGGAATATGAAGAAGGAATACCAGCGGGTCAAGGCGGGTCATTACATACCGATTACCTCAACCTTACTGTTTTTTATTATGGCTTTAATGCGACAAATATATCTGACAATATGGTTATACGAGATAACTATCTCCTAGAAAATCAAAATCTGATCATTTCAGGAAATGTTACTATTGAGAATGGTGGTATATTAACGCTGAAGAATACAACATTGCAGTTAAATGTTTCCGACATCAATTGGGGGATTTTTGTCAAGAATGGTGGATCTCTTGTTATTCTTGACAGCGATGACGATTCTACAACAACAGCAGATGCTTCTCGGATTAGCAACCTCCAAACGAATGGATTTATCTTTTCTGCTGAACCTGGATCTTCATTAACTATCAAAAATTCTGAGATAAACCCTGTCCATACCCTTCATGTGTTGACAGACAGAACAGTCATCAACGGCAATAATCTCGGGAGTGTTGGTCTTGGAATTATGGTTAATGGAGGCGATTTCAACAATATTTCAAAGAACAATATTAACAATAGAGCATTTTCACCTGAAGATATTACTCTTTTGAACAGTAATGATAATTATATCGCTGAGAATACGCTCACCAGTCCAAGCAATGTTGGCATAATTGTCAACAACTCACAACGGAATCAGATTCTTGAGAATACGATCCAAAATCACCAATCAGCAGGTATTATAGGTGTTGAAGGCTCTAGCCAGAATCTCATAAAGGGTAATAGAATAGAAAGTAATGTTCTTGGAAGTTATGGCATTTTCATGAGAGACAGTACCATGAATGTACTTAGTAATAATCATTTAGAAAGTTCATTGCCGGTTTATAATGGTAATATTGGTATCTATCTCAACACTAGTAACGAAAATATCATTACTGAATCAACCATTAAAAATTATGATGTAGGAATCTTTATGGGATATGCAAATAAAACTCTGTTACAAAACATAAGTGTCTTTGGAGATAACACCATTGTGGGGATTCTCTATACCCATGCTAGCGACAATACTGCTGTTAATTCCTCATTTGTTGGTCAGACAAATGATGTCAATAATGAAGAAGATGCGCAGAACACACATCTTAATAGCACGCTCGGTAATAACCGTTTGGAGTTTGACGCTTCAGCAACATGGTTGCTCCAGAACTGGACACTCCAGCTAGAGATAGTCAATCTCAGTGGCATTCCTGTCTCGGGTGCAATGATTGTAGGAAACGATACGACTTCCACGACAAGATTCAGCGGAGTAAGCGACATGACGGGAAGGTTTACAACCATTGTTACTGACCGACTATTCACACGGTCCGTGACAACTCATTATAATAATTATACCATACAAATTACCCATCCTGAATATAACGATACACGTATTATCCTCAACATATCATCCCCAACATATAGGAAGGTATATCTCACACAGAAGGTTATTGACCCCTGCAGTTCTCCAAAGGTGGATTGGATGATTGCCAGTGAAGTAGTATGTACCAATAGAGAGATCATTATGAACGGAGATCTTATCATTCTTCCTGCAGGAAACCTTAGCTTACAATCATCAACCGTACGGATGAATGGAACTGTTGATGGGCAATACAATCTTTGGGTTCAATCAAACGGGGCCCTTTATCTTAAAGGAAATGCGACAATACCAACCATCATTGGCAAAACAAATACGGGTACCAAATATGGCTTTGTCGTTGATCCCAATGCAGTTTTTTACATGAAGAATGCAACGGTTGAATCTGCTGGTTACCGAGATGTGTCTGGAGAACGAGGACTGGAGATATCCTCGGAAAACGCAATAATTCTTAACAGTAATTTCAGAAACAACTTCATTGGGCTAACGCTCTATGGTGATGGAATAACCGTGAATGAATCAAATTTTGCGCACAATCAACAAGGGATGTACCTTCAAGGAAGTGATCAGAGTATCTTGTCTATGAATAATTTCCAAAATACCACAGGAGATTACACTATAAGGATCGATGCGTCACAAGGAGACCAACTCAGGAGATTAACCATTAATCAAAGTAATGGTGACGGCATTCAATTCGTAAACACAAACAATTCACAGATGAGAATGGTTGCTATTCTGGACAGTAAAAACAATGGCTTTGTGATGAACCAAAGCGATAACAATAGCATATTTGTGCGTATAGAAAAAGCACAGAAAAATGGTATGACTCTTTTTGATGCGCACCATAACATCTTTAATACGAGTAAGATTAACCGTAGTGCAGAAACAGGTGTTCTCTTCGCTGGAAGCTCTACTAATAATACCTTCATGGGAAGCATAATTAATGCTTCTGGTATCGTTGATATACAAAGTCAGGCACAAGGAACGAATTACCTTCGTGGAACAAATTTTAGTTCAACTGATGTTGACACGGGAAAATTAGCAGTACAATGGTATCTTACGATTAATGTAACCGATGGATCACAAACCTTGAATCGTGTTCGGGTTGAAGCATATCAAGCAAATGGTTCTCTTGAATATAGTGAGGAATCGGGAAGTATTGCACGATTATTCCAGGGCGCGGTAACATCCTATCTGGAAGAGCCTACAGGTACGATCGACTTTAATCCCTACACCATTGTTGCATATCGCTATGGCTATGACCCTGCTTCAGTCCAAGTCTCTGTTACTCAAAACACCTCGATTACCATTCCACTTACCAGAAATGACGTTGGACCGATTATTACTATTGTTGAACCAGAACAAAATGCAATGCTTCTTTCAGGAACATCAGAAACAACAGTGAACATAACGACAAATGTTGGGTCAGACTGTAAATACAGCTTTACTAATCCTGACTTTAATTTTGATACTGAAGGAACAGCGTTTTTTAGCGTCGATTATCAGAACCATAGCTTCACCAGAACAGGATTAGTGGACAACGCTAATTATACTCAGTACTACAAGTGTAAGGACCAAATCATGGGAGATGTCAATAAACAGTCGCTCCAACATAATTTCAGCGTTGATCATGAAAGGACTCCTCCTGGACCGGTCAGCAACCTGCAAAGCCCAGCACAGGGCTATACCTGGATTACCTGGAGCTGGACAAATCCTTCAGATCCTGACTTTGATCATGCCAATGTCTATCTTGACGGGACATTCAAAGAAACATTACCTTCTCCAACAAGTACAACAAACCAAACAGGATTACATCTAGAAACAAACTACACCATTAAGGTTGAAACCGTTGATCTGCTTGGGAATGTCAATACCCAAGAAGTAAACCATACTGCACAAACCTTGGTACTACCACAGGAAGAAGCGCCCTGTGAAGTTCCCCCTGTTGGAGACTGGGATTTAACGCAAAAAAAAGTTTGGTGTAATGATACTATCCTTACGGTAAATGGAAATGTAATCATCGGTGTTTTAGGGAATCTTACGCTCCAAAATACCACATTGTTCATCAATGGTCCTGGTGATGGTGAAGCACCGGCAAACTATCGTATTCATGTACAAGAAGGAGGAGCCTTAACACTACGAGGAAGAACAAGCGAGGATAGAACACGAATAGCTAGCGTAGATCCAGCAAATGGTTATGGCTTTGTCGTTGATTCTGGTGCCATGTTTACGATGGAGTACAGCAATGTAGAAAATGCTGGCTTCAGTGATAATCCAGGAGAACGAGGTCTGGAGCTTTATGGAGACACAACTCCTTTGCGTAATAATATCTTCAGAAATAACAGATACGGATTGATCATCAGCACAGAAAATGTCGTACTAGAAGATAGCAATTTCATTGACAATAAGCATGGTATATTACTCGAAGGTGCTGAGAATAGCCGTCTTGCGAATCTTTTTGTGAATAACAATGCTGAAGGAAATGGTATCACCTTAAAAAATAGCAATAATGTGCTCATCAATAACTCAATCATTGACCAAAGTAGCAAGAAGGGCATTGCCTTCATGAATGCAAATGGTAATCTTGTACAAGAAAGCACTATTGTTAATTCAGGGGAAGAAGATGTCTCTAATGACGGTGGAAGTAATACGCTTAGAGACACCTTATTTCTCACGAAACAGATTACTGCTGGCCAATTGGCAGTACAGTGGTATCTCACGGTTCTGGTAAATGATACCTACCAAGCGGTTGAAAATGCACACGTTACTTTAGCAGACAATACAGGTACGGTACTCTTTGATGGCCAAACTGATATTAGTGGAAAAATACCTGAACAGATCATAACAGAGTACATAGCCTTCCCTACCGGAATCACTTCCTTTATGGATCTCACAATAAATGCGAGCAAAACAGGATACCAAGACTATACAAAAGCGTATAGCATCACTTCAAGTCAGGAGATTGGCATCTCATTACATGATATCGTAGCTCCAGTTATTACTCTTGTAAGTCCTGTGAATAACACAAGAACTGCGTATTATCCTTCGTGGAGAATTATCAATATCACAACAAACGAGATTGCAACCTGCTATTACCACGCTAGCAACCCGAGCTTCAATCTCCAAGAAGGTACTCCTTTTAGTTCAACTCTGAATACAACGCATTGGTTTAACAAAACAGACTTACGAACAGCAGAAAACCATACCTTGTACTACAAGTGTCAAGATCTTTTCGGAAACGTTAACCAAGATGCAACATCCCATCGTATTATCTTTAATCAGTATCCAGAGATTATGAAATATGCTCCACAACAACCTCTGGTGGAACTGAACGAATCAAATACCTCAGTGATGCAAGAATTTAACATCACCGTCAGAGACAACGAGAGCGATCCGCTTGCCTTTGTTTGGTACCTTAATGAGACAATGGTCAGTACAACAAATAGATACATACTTATCACAAACTGGTCGAGTTCAGGAAACTACAGCCTACGAGCAACCGTGAATGACGGCTTTGACACCACTGAACAACAATGGAATGTGGCTATTTTTGAGATTGATGATGACTTTGACGGCGATAATATTCCTAACAAAAACGACACTGATGATGACAATGATGGTATTAATGATACGGATGATACTATTACCGGGAATGCAAGCTGGGTACAGACGAACTTTTACGATCTCCAACTCTTGGTCAATGGCACGGATAATCTCTCAAGGAACTACACGGGTGGTGATTACCTCACTGAGTTCATTGACCGTGGCGATGGTAAACAGTATGTTGCCTTTATGTGGCACTTCAGTCCTGCAAAGAAGCTCGAGCTCAATAAGGTATATCTCTACCGTGCGTTACAGGGATATGATCATGGCTATATAACCATTGCGGGAATTGAGCTTCCACAGGGAGTTACCAAAAATATGACTGTTCCTCGACTCAATACATCGCTCAACAGAATATGTATTAAGGATGCCCAGGTCTATGATCCTAAGGAGATAACCAAAGCCTGTCAGGCCACGAATGAATATTTCGTGTTCTGTAATGCAACCGTCCAGCATGGCTATGGTTGTACACTCTTAACCGATGAATACCGTGTTACCGGGTTAAGATTTACAGGAATTAACGAGCAGATGAACTGTACACCCAGCTGGAATTATGGATCATGGAGCAGTTGTAGCGGAGGAGTTCAAAGCAGGAATAACACCGATGTCTTTGGGTGTTACAGCAGCTGGATACAAACACAAACGTGTGATAATGGTGAAGGAGAAGGCGAGGGAGGAGGTGGCGGTGGTGGAGGAGGTGGGGGCGGAGGAGGCTCAAGGAATAATCAAAGTTGTACCGAAAACTGGAGATGTGATGCATGGAGTAATGAAACCTATGATTGCGGTACTCGATTCTGCTGGGACAACCGTAGCTGTGGAACAACAAAGTACAAACCAAGCACCACAAAGGTATGTATTGCTGAGGACAGCTGTACCGATGGCATCCAAAATAATGCTGAAGAGGGAATAGACTGTGGTGGGAGTTGTCCTCCCTGTGTGGCTGCTCCTATTGAAGTAATCTTCACCAATGGAACACCACCAGCAATAAATCAAACACGAGAAGAAACACCGGAAACCTATCTCGAGGAAAAAGAGACATCAGGCAACCTAACGTTCATTGTTGCAGCATTGGTTATTGTGCTTGCTCTTCTCGGTTATCTAGGCTATCGCTATGGCCCAGGCTTAATGAAGAAGATACAGAACAAAATGCATAAGACGAATCCAGAAACAATGAAACCATATATTTTGGAATCGTTAACCAAGCAGATACCACGAGCAGAAGTTATTACTTCCCTTATGCGACAGGGATGGCCACAGGATCTTGTGCAAAAAACCTATGATGATATGAAAGCACAATTTGATATGGACACCTATATTAAGCATGCCTTGGCTAAGGGAGCGCCAGCCATGCAGATAAAAACAGCATTAATTGCCAAGGGATGGACATCGTCTGACGTGGACAAGGCATTCTCACGGATACTGGTCAAGAAACCCCAGCAGACACTGCAAAAATCCTGGAAACTGCCTTTTGTGAAAAGATAATGGAAGAGAAACAGTGAAACGTGGCAGACAGAAAGGAAAGACTGGAGAGAGAAAAAAACAAACATCATTACCTAACTAAGTATTCTTTGCTTGTTCTTAGTGCGCTGCTTGTCTTAATGTTGGTTCTCTGGCAGCCTGCGGTATTTACCACGGATGGTGGAGAGGTGTTTGTTGAATCTGTTCATGATGTTGTAGGTGTCGCCCAAGAGTTTCTTAATTTGCTGCTCATTAACTCTGAAAATCTCCGTGGGCTTGCAGGGGAGGGTGGACCAGTGATAACTTCTGTAACTTGTGCTTACCCTGCTGAAGGTGATTGGGTAGTTAATGACGAACAAACATGTATTGACGTGGGAATAACGTTGAATGGTAACCTGACCATTGAAGAAGGAGGAAAGCTTACCTTAACATGGGTACGCCTGCGTGTAAATGCCAGCAGTGACGGTGAGTATGGCATTCGGGTAAAAAATGGTGGAAGTTTGACCATTAATGGCAGTGAAGAAAATCCTTCAATAATAGACAACAACGGAAATGCCCACTACACCTTTGTCGTAGAAGAGGGGTCTTTTTTTGTCATGAAACTGTCTGAAATGCATCATGCGGGGTATCAGGCTACTGAAGAGAAGTGGGGTCTTGACATCTATGCTGATAACACTGAAGTTATTGGTAATAATTTATCCAACAATTATTATGGAGTCGTTTTTCATTCGAGTAATAATATTGTAAAGGACAATGATGTAATCTCAAGCAGCGGTGGAAACGGGATACGGCTCACTGATGGCGCTTCCTCCAATCTCGTTGAGAACAACACGATTATGGGGAGTTTTGGTCATGGCATTCGGTTAATCGGTGCAATAAATAATAGTCTTCGTAACAATAGAATAAAGGACAATGGTCAAAATGGCGTTCTTGTCCATTCAGGTTCAATGAATAATGTACTTGTTGGAAATGTAATAGACAGTAATTCATGGAAGGGCCTTGAGCTAGGAAGTCCTAATAATACGATTGTTTCAACAGTGGTGAGTAACTCATACGAAGAGATTAAACAAACCGAGGGGCCCAACAAGCTCGTTAATGTAACATTCTCAACAGCAGTCGTGAGCGGAGGAGAACTTCTCGTTCAGTGGTTTCTTGAGGTAAATGTTACTGATGGGCAGGAGACCATGCCGAATGTTCTTGTCGAAGGGTATCAAGAAAACGGCTCTCTTGAATTCTTTGAAGAAAGTGGTGTAGAACCAAGAATCTTTCAGTTTAATGTAACCGACCGAGTCATCAATCAGCAGGGAAGACAAGAATACAATAATTATACTCTCCAAGCAAAAGAAACTGGTTCGCAAGCATCGCTTTACGCCATGGAAATAGTCAATATCAGCAACAACACGTACATCGAACTTAGCTTGGCTGAAGCGCCACTCATTGATATTGTCTATCCTGAACAAGATACCGTGCTTTCAAACGGAACCACAGAGACATGGATAAACATAACCACAGACAAAGTTGCAGCGTGTAGGTATTCTTTTACCGATCAAAACTTTGATTTTGATAGAGGAACTGTCTTTGATAAGACAAATAATCTGAAACATTCGTTATTAAGGAGTGGATTACAAGACAATAATAACTATGTCCAGTATTACAAGTGTAAGGATCTAGCGGCAGGTGGAATCACCCCTCTTGGAATTGAGCATCGTTTCAGCATAGATCATGAAAGGACACCACCAGCAACAGTCACGAATCTCCAGAGTACAGCACAAGGAGCTACATGGATTACCTGGAACTGGACAAATCCAACTGATGAAGACTTTAATCAGACAAAAATATACGTTAATGGTATTTATAAATACGACCTTGGGAAGGAAATAGAGAGTGTAAATGTAACGGGGTTGGAATATTATACACTCTACACTCTAAGAGTAGAAACCGTTGATCTCTTTGGAAATGTCAATGATACCAATGTTACTGATACAAATCAAACAAGAAAACCAGAAGTAACCGAGGGCATCTGTGATTCACCACAAAATGGAGAGTGGAGAATAACAACAACAACGATTACCTGTAAGGATAGAGAGATTACACTCAACGGCAACCTCATTATTGACTCTTTTGGAAATCTTACGCTCAAGAATATCACATTAAAGATGAATGTAAGTTCATTTCATGGGCAGTATCGGATTGAAGTAATGCAAAATGCCGCATTATATGTATTTGGTAAAGAGGGATCTCCATCGGTCATAACGCATGGTGATAAGGAGTTCTACTATGATTTCAGAGTGAAGGAAGGATCTACATTTGAAATGACAGACACAATAGTTTCCTATGTAGGTGACCCTATTTATGGGGGATGGGGATCCGATGGAATACTCATTTCCACAACAGTAACCAACTTTAAGAACAATGTGATACAGAACAATGATTATGGCCTGTATATAGATTCAGATAATAATCAGATCGAAAATATTACTATTTTAAACAGTTTAGAGTATGGTCTATATTTGTATAAGAGTCACAATAACAATCTCACAGGACTAAATATCTACAATGCAAGCAAGCAGTATGGATTATATGCCTATTACTCTGACAATAATACCATTGTAGATTCAAAGATACAACTAACCAACAAATCTGGTTTATACTTTACCTCCTCAAAAAAAAATAAAGTTATTTCGAGCAATGTAAACTCTTCCTTAAGTAGTTATGATATTGATCTCCGGTATTCAAATAGCACAATCATAGACACCACCTATTCAAAGATTTATTCTGCTTCCTCAAATCTCTCAGTACAATGGTATGCCAACATAGTGGTAAAGGATTCAGATCAAGAGCCTATTGCAGATGCAGTAGTCTCTTTTAGTGACAAATTAGGAAGATTAATTTACCAGGGAACAACAAATCAGTCAGGAAAAATACCACGACAGCTGGTAACAGAGTTTGAGGAGGTGACGGGAAGAGGAAGGACTTATTATACACCCCATAGTATAAATGCAAGCAAAGAAGGGTATGGAAATACATCAAGAAGTTATCATATCAATAGTTCTAAGCAGATTATTGTGTACTTACCCACAACAGAAGATCTAGAACCACCAGCAACAGTCACGAATCTCCACAGCCCAGTACAGGGCTATACCTGGATTACCTGGAACTGGACAAATCCAATCGATGAAGACTTTGATCAGACGATTATCTCTCTTGATGGAACCTGGAAACAGAATCTTTCTAGAGATATAAATGGAACAGAGATACAAGGATTAAAGCCAAACGCTCCCTATACCCTGAGCATAAAAACAATGGATCTCTATGGGAGTATCAATGAAACTTCGGTCTATGACACGAATAAAACGCTTCCTCCGCTGGTTGGTGAATGTGGAGTACCTATGGGGTTTAGCTGGTATGTTCGGAATGGAGAAACTATACTCTGTGAAGATGCAACTATTACCCTTAATGGCAACCTGACCGTTGAAGCAGGCGGCAATCTCACCTTACGTAACACCACCATTCGAATGAACGCTACGTATAATGGTGAATATAGCATAAGGGTAGAAACAAATGGTACACTCATCATTGAAGGAGAGGATGGATATCCCTCTCGAATTATGAAAGAAGATCAGAGTAACTATTATTATATTGTTGTAGAAGAAGGATCATTCTTTGAAATGGAAGGGAGCAAGATTTCAGATGCAGGATATACTTCTGGTAGTAAATCTGGTTTAGCTATCTACACGACCGTATCACGATTCAAGAACAATGTGCTGACAAACAATTTCTACGGATTCGATCTTCAATCGAGTAATAATCAGATGAGAAACCTTACTATCAGAGATAGTCGTTACTATGGAACTTTGATAGAGTCGCGTAATAATACGTTCCTACAGATGTATGTTGAGAATTCCAGTTATGCTGGTATCTTTTTGGATTATGCATGGAACAACTCAATTAGAGAATCGAGCTCCATAGGGAGTAGACTTGGAAGAGGATTATATATGTTTGGCTCTGACGATAATCATATTGAAGATTCTAATTTCAGTGGAAACTCCCAAAGTGGAATGCTTATACAGAGTTCAGATAATAATCTTATCACAAGATCCACTTTCAGTAATAATAAGGAGTCTGGGATAGAAACTACTGCATCATCAATTAAAGAGAACACCTTTCTGAACAATGATCTGTACAACAACACAAAGTATAACCTTAAAAATAACCAAGCAAACGATGTTCAGGCAGAGTACAATTGGTGGGGAACAAGAGATCCAGCAGAGATTGCTGCCTCTATCTATGACGCTGAAGACAATTCGTCAAAAGGAAAAGTCTCTTTCGACCCATTCTTACGATCTAGCTTTCACACCATAAATATATCATCCATTGAATGCCAGCATGACGGCTTCTGGGGCTTATGTGAGCGTCTGGAATTTGGCCAAAAAATAACATCAGTCAGGGCAAAATGTACCTCTACAGAGGGAACGGTTGTAAATGTTTCATTTACCTTACGAAATCTTAATGATAACAAAACATTCTTTGATGCAACGACCACCGTAGTTGAGGGAGGATATTGGACGTATAATCATGATGATGTAGTGATTGAAGATTCAGGCGAGTGGAATCTTGATGTTGCATGTGCTGATGATAATGACAATAAAGGCAAGTATGAATCCTTTTGGTCTCTTCCGTTTGGTCACCTAGAACCTTATTTAATCAGTATGAATAACCCTACACCTGCTGCCCAGAACGAAACATTCATGTTTTCTGCAGGAGTGAAATGTATCGGTGGTGAATGTGGGAATGTTACAGCAACACTTGATCCCTTTCGTGGAGTGGAGGGTGAATTTGAAGAAGAGGATAGGGATTATCAAGGTTATGGGATGATGGATGATGGTCGTTATGGAGTGATGTTCATTTTAATCCTTTCCTTGCCCCTCATAGGCGTACTCCTGATAATGATCGGGTACCGTAGAGAGAAGAACAGAGTGAAAACGAGTGTAGGGTTGCTTTTGATAGGTTCCCTTGTTCTCATTGCAGGCTGCATACAATTTGAGGAGGTCAGACAACCGACTACGGCGGCCATGAATCAGATCATTCACTCTTATGTCGATGTTTATATTAACGACCAATGGGAAGATAGAGGCGAATTCGGGATTAAAGTTCCCTTACAATGGACTGTTCTCAATGCAAATTATACCGGAGACTTTCAAGGAACCATGGTCTATGATCCAGCACTCGTGAAAGAAGTAGATACAGCATATCCACCTGAAGAGGGATATTACTGGTGGGCTGGAAAAAGTAATCCAGAATCTCCGAGTGGTGATGAAAGAGTGGAATTGAACGTAGAGATCCGCGTAGGAAATATCTCAGGTGATTATTTCATTGACTATGTAGTAGGAACCTCTGAAGACTCTTGGGAAGACTACTGGAACGACGAACCAATCACTGTTACTAATGAACAAGCAAAGGGGATTATTCCCATGAACCGTGGAGCGCCTTTCTACACAACTGATCAGAATCCACTACTCCCTGAAAATCAAGCATGCCTTCAAGGCATGAAAGACGGAGATACCTGCGAACAAAGATGGGTTGTCAATGCTACCGGAGAAATAGGCACCAAGTGGAGATTCTTTGTGACCTATGATGCCCTTGATTATGATGAAGTGGGATCCATAGATAGTGAGAGCATTAGTGTTAACATTGTTGACCCAAGACTACAGGACTCAGAACCTCCGGTTATAACTCTACTTTCTCCTGGAGACCGTTTTATTGAACTGCTGCACAATACAATCTCCTTTGAATATCAAGTGCATGATGAGGGATCAACCATAGATCATTGCACTTTACAGATTAACAACACGAATACCTCTAGCTATGCTGTTGAAGAAGATGTTAGCCAAACCATCACGGCAACAGTAGTCAATGGTGTCCACACCTGGAAAATAGAATGCCGTGATCTTGTGGGGAATAAAGGTATCTCAGAAACAAGAATACTTAATGTTTCAGTTAAAAATAATCCACCGACTATTGTTTGGTATTTCCCTCAAAAAACGACGGTAGACCTTAACGAATCAAATGGAAGCATTAGTCAGATATTTACAATAAGTGTGGAAGATTATGAAGGCGAGGAAGTCTTTGTTACCTGGTATCTGGATGATAATTTACTACAGTCATCATCACATCAGGCCACCATTACTTCCCAGTACACACTCATAACGAATTGGTCAAGTGCAGGGGATCATGTCCTCAACGTAACAGTTGACGATGGCGATGATAGCCATACAGTCAGCCAAACATGGACGGTCATTATCAACGAAATTGATGATGACGCTGATGGTGACACCATCCCTGACCGGGGAGATCTCGATGATGATAATGACGGTATTAATGACACAAATGACCCATTGACCGGTGATGCAGGCTTTGTTCATACTAATTTTGAAGATTTGGTTATTTATGTAAATGGATCAGACAATCTCACTAAAAACGTTAGTGGAAACTTTTTAACAGAGTTCTATGACAATACTACTAGGTACACTGCTTTTATGTGGAACTACACCACCGAAAAAAAATTAGAACTGCAGAACGTTTCACTTTTCAGAGAGGGAACTGAGGACACCAATGGGTATATTCTCCTCTCAGGAATTGAACTTCCGTCAGGAATCACGAAAAACATGACCCTTAGACAAATAAACACCAGCTTGAATAGGATTTGTGTTCATGACGAGCCGGTTAATGATGTTAGTCAGATCAGCAGGGCTTGTGAGCTTCCAAATGAGTACTTTGTGATCTGTGATGGCACCGCGCAGCATAGCTACAGCTGCAGTGTAGAGGGGGGTTATTACAAAGTCACCGGTCTCCTGCACTCAGGTATACGAGAACAGATTAACTGTACGGCCAATTGGACAGCTTGGGGTGAATGGTCTGATTGTGTAGACGGGCAAAAAACAAGAAAAAAATTCGATCTCAGTAACTGCTACCTTGATCAAAGAGAGGTAGAATCCTGTGGAAACAATAATGAAGGTGGTGGTGGTGGCGGTGGTGGAGGAGGTGGTGGTGGAGGCGCCCCTCTAAAACAAGCCAACTGTACAGAATCATGGAGCTGCACAACTTGGTCAAATAACGAACAGGATTGCGGCACGAGAACCTGTGGGGACGTGAACAACTGCAACACAACAGAACAAAAACCGCCTGTGGAAAAAACCTGCCCGGATTCAACGTGTACAGATGGCATCCAAAATGGTGATGAAGAAGGCATTGACTGCGGGGGTTCGTGCCCTGTGTGCCAGCCAGGACAAGCAGGGGTGAATCAGTCAGTGGATTTAGGAGAAATAACAATTAATCAGAGCTTAGATGGAAACATTACACAGATTGAGGATCTCGAAAGAGGAGGTGCACTCTGGAGTATCATTGTAGTAATCATAATCCTGTTGGGGATAGGAGGGATTGGCATAAAGTATGCTGTCAGAAAGTATAATGAGACAAGACAGAAAGAAATAAAGGGAGTTAATGAGGGGAAGCCACCTCTTGTGATGAACACAAACCCGAGGGAAAATAACGAGTATAGTAACCAAAAGAATGTCTTATCACCAGCGATTCCTTTGCAACAGCCTAACAAACTAGACCTACAGAAAAACGAAGTATCAGCGATCACAGAACTCAAGAGATTGTATGACGACGCACCTCCTCCACCTCCTCGAGCGTAAAGTTACCAATGCTAGCTCTTAAAAAAACTTTCCCAAAAGTAGCATTACCAAGGATATGTGCTGTGATAAAGATGGAACCTTTTATTGTGACAATAAAGCAGAGCTCTCCTACTGCCCAAAACCACCAAAATAAGTTTTTTGGATTAAGAGTTCAAGAGAATCCGCGATTTAGAGTTCCAGAAGTGTGGTTGGTTTTTCTCTATGCGTCATGGTAAGCATTATCTTGAGATCGTTTCGCTTTGCCAAAGCAGATTGAAAGGTTGTGAGAACCAGTTCTGGAGTGTTATTGACAAGACTTAAATGTGCCAAGAAAATGTGCCTCAAGGTTGGTGTTGCGTGTTGGAGCACAAGATTAGCCGATGTTGCATTCGAGAGATGTCCATACTCACCTAAAATCCGTTGTTTCAGATGATAAGGGTAAGGACCAGTGAGGAGCATTTCCTCATCATGGTTTGCTTCTAAAACTAGTCCATGAGCCTTGGCAATCAGATCCTTAATCTGCCCATCGGCATTTCCTAAATCGGTAATGATCCCAAGAATCTTATCCTGCTGCTGGACCATAAAGCAACAAGGATCAGAAGCATCGTGGAGAATTTCTAAAGGCGTTATCTGAAGATCACCAATCGAAAATTGATCTTTATGAAAAAAGCTGCAGTGATCAATAACCCCTAAGGAACAAGGTAATGCACGATGTGTTTTTTTTCTGACAAAAACAGATGCACCCGAACGAGAGAGTACAGGAAGGCCGCGTACATGATCGATGTGTTCATGAGAAACAACAATGGCATCAATTGAGGCGAGGGACTTTCCTAGGAGAGAAAGCCGCTGCTTAACCTGACGTGCAGAGATCCCTGCATCAAAAAGTACGCTTGTTTTCCCTGTTGAGACATAGGTACAGTTTCCGCTACTACCACTGGCTAGAACTGCTATTTCCATGAATCCCTCTTTTTGAAATACTAAAATAATTTTGGTTATGTTCCTTATCGTCGTTTTTATTCGTTATCTTTTCAATTCTCTACCTTCATTAAATGATCACGAAGCTGTTCAAAGGATCGCTTTCTGAAGAGATTAACATCGTTTTCTTTCCGTAATTCTCCATAGGTTTCGGTTTTTCCTTTGGGAATAAAAATAGGATCTTGTCCCCATCCTTTTTTTCCACGAATTTCTAAAGCGACTTTTCCTTCTTCAATACCTAAAAAGGAAACAGGTTTTCCTCCCGGAATACAATAGCCAATGGCCGATTGATAAGAACAAAGACGCTCATCGCCATCCCTAAATTCCATGAGTTTCAAGATGCCTTCATTGCCAATGCGCTGAAAAACATACTTGGTACATGTACCTGGAAAACCATTGAAGGCATGTATAAAAAACCCAGAATCCTCAACAACAACCGGAATGTGTAGTGTTTCAGCAAGCTGCTTTGCTGCAAGAACAACAATTTCACAGGGATCATCAGATCGAAGCTCTGGATATTCTACCTTGATATGGGTTAAGTGAATTTCCGGCTCAAGAATACGCTTTGCTTCTTGTACTTTATGGTCATTACTCGTCACAAAGTTGATGTGCATTTGGCAGAGTGAAAGTAAGAAGTTTATTATAGTTTCGATTTCAATGATTCCAATTCGAAACGTTACGTTGGTAATAACTCAGTAGACAAACGATACTATCTTCCGAAGATCTTTTTCTTCGATAATCACCTCAGCAATACGCTTTAGCTCCTCAGATTGACAATTAAACGCAATGCTTCTTCCTGCTAACTGGGCAATATGGAGATCATTGTAGTTATCCCCGACAAAGATCGTTTGGGTAAGAGGGATATGCTCTTTTTCTGCAATCATTTTCAGGCCAGTTGCTTTATGTTCCATATCAAAGGGTGTGGTAACAATACGGTCAATCTTTCCCGTAGCATCAAAATAAACATGATTAATGAGGACGACATCAAAGATTTCCTCATAGTCGGGAAGTAAATGTTCCAGCACAATCTGTAAGCTTCCTGAAATAACCGCAAGCTTAAAACCTTGTTGTTTGAGGTAGGCTAAGGTTTCCCTTGCCCCCTGCATAAGACGAAGAGGGGCAAATGCTTTAATCATCTCCTGGCGAGTCACGTTACGCTCTTTAAACAACTCTAAATCATGCTGAGCCCATGCATCGTACGTAATTTTTTTTGCATAAAAGCGATCCATGGCATCTTTCCTTCGATGATGGTCAGTTTGAAAACAGTCATGGAGCGTCTGCCAGATATAGGTTGTTTTATCAACAATAGTACCATCAAGATCAAAACAGATGAGTTTATACGTCTTATTTTGTGGTCTATTTCGGTGCACAACGCCCATACTCTCAAGAAAAGGGCATACCTTTAAATACTTGTTCCCCCTCTGTTTATGGTAGAATTTTAAAATGGAATCTTTCGTAAGCAAGGCTTTCATGATCCTTCTGCTTGTTGCCTTGTCTGCATTCTTCTCGGCATCCGAGACTGCACTTATCTCCTTAAGTAAATTTCGGGTGAGATTTCTTTATGAGAACAAGAAGCAGGGCATCCTCTATGTGAGGAAATTAAAAGAGTTTCCGCATCGCATGTTTATCACCATTCTTATTGGTAATAATATAACTGCCATTACCGCATCAGCATTGGCAACATCCTTAGCTTATGATCTCTTAGGTCACATTGAGGTAGGTCTTGTTGCGGGTATCATGACTATTTTGATTCTTGTTTTTGGAGATATCACCCCGAAAACATTAGCCCATCGTTATAATGAGTCCATTGCCTTACGAGTAGCTCCGATTATTTGGCATCTCAGTATCCTTTTTACGCCCGTCATTACGTTATGGGAAGTTATTGAGAAACTAGTAGCTACTGAAGGAAAAAAACCATTTATTACTGAAGAAGAGTTAAAAACAATCATCAAAGAAGGAGGTAAAGAAGGTACTATTAAAGAGGCGGAAATGATCCATCGTATCTTTGCCTTGGATGACATTAGTGTCAAAGAGGTGATGATCCCTAAAAGTGAAATTATTGCCGTGGACGAGAATGAGCGGCTTCTGCAAGTGGTTAAGCTGTTTACTGAAACCGGGCATGCACAATTTCCCGTGTATAGCCAAGAGATAGACACCATAAAAGGAATTGTCTTTGTGAAAGATGTACTCACGGAAAAAGATCATAATCTGCCGGTGACAAGAATCATGAGAAAGCCTTATGTTGTTGCTGAAACAGAAAAACTTGACCAGCTTCTGAAACAATTTCAAAAACGTAAGAGAAACATAGCTTTTGTGAACAATGATCAGGGCAATATTGTAGGGATCATTACGAATAAAGATATTATTCAGGAAATCGTTGGTGAAATGATCGATGAGACTGAACACAAAGAACCAGATATACATAAGATTGGATCCCGAACCTGGCGCATTTTAGGAAAAGCAGAGATCCAAACTATCAATCAAGCGTTGAGCCTTGCACTTCAGGGAGAGGAGCATACCACCTTTGGGGCATATGTTCAGGCAAAGCTCGGAAGAATACCAAAAACCGGTGAAGATATCGATATAGATGGCCTATCGGTAAAGATCCTCAGCGTTGATGATCTTCATATAACCCGAATCGTCGTAAGAAAAAAGAGCGTATGAGGATCTCAAACAGGGATTTAAGAAGCTCCATCCAAAAATTCGCTACCGCTGCTAGCAGCTTCAAAATTCTTGACCGGTGATGTGAAAGGGCTATGTTCCCGTAGGGAGCCACCCCTCATAACGCCCGTGATCATGTATGGAATTGAATTTTGACTTGGGGTTGCTAGCCCTTTTTCTGGATGGAGCTGATTTGAGTGAATAATTCGGTAATTAGTTGTCGCTTCTGCAGTATATAGGTTATTTTTAAACTTTATAAATGAGACACCCCTTCACATAGTTTTTCAGTTTGTCAACTAATATTCAAATTGTGAGGTATTCTATCGTCAACAAAAGC